>NZ_JBHSEL010000048.1:0-60847 GCF_042653845.1 Daeguia caeni
AAACATAGAGAATCATAAACTACTGAAATCGCTCAACTTAATTTTCGGTCGGGCTCTCAGGCGCGACCATAAAAAAGGGAGCAGAAAGCAAAACTATCTTTAATTGAGACACACCAGAATTAAGGATACGTTTAAGTTTTCTTGTAATTATAATATTCATACCACACAAGCCTAATTAAATTTAAATTACTTTAAGTTTGCTACAACGATTAGGTTTATTTTCGATTATTACTAAATGTATTAATACTGTTTTTAAGGCCTTATTAACCAGGCAACTCGATAATTCAATCGCAAAACAATACCAGCTTATTATTGTAATGGAACTTCTCTAATTATAATATTGTAAATTATAATACAGTATATTAAATATACATATATTCATATTTTTATTTTTACTAAACTATATAACAATAACAATATTTTTACAAAAATTTAACATCATAATATGATTTTATTGCAAATATAATATTGTTATAAAATCAATATTTTATCTAATATAACATCAATTATATAAACAATATTATTTATTGAAATTTTTCCAAAAATAAATATTATTCAGACAGCTATGAGATAAATAAATTTGGTTGTTACTCATATTGAGCAAAAATTGAACCAAACATTAAAAGATATTTTCAAAAAGCGCATATATTTTATTTCAGTGCAGACAAATAATTCTGTTGTTGTCTGCACCACAACAGGCTGTTTTGCTGACGCGGTGCGGCAGATACAAAACCCCGCAAGGGTCAAGTGGTGCGCTTTTGCGGCGTCGACGCCGCCAGTGACGTAAATACCGATGATCAGGAGGCTATTTGCGTTTCGATCTGTGACGGGATGGCAGGTCAAGCGGCTTGCCATCCGGCGCATCCACCAAACTGATCTCGCGGTCGAACAGACCGTCATGGCGCTGTGACTTGCCAAGATGGATGATCGCCACATCGCGCAGATCCGTATCCAGCAGATCGCGCACGCGCGAATAGGTGTCCGTATCGAGACTGTCGAGCGTACCATCGATGATGATCCAGCGCGGCTTTTGCAGGATAAGCCGTCCGAAGGCGAGGCTCTGTCGCTCGTCTTCCGTAAGCAGCCGCTCCCAGCGCATCACATGATCAAGCGAATATTTGAGCCGTCCAAGCCCGACCCGCTCCAGCACACATTCCATGTCCTGAACGGAAAACATCTTGGATTCAAGCGGATAGGCCATCACCCTCTTCAGATCGCCCGGCGGGAAATAGGGGCTGCGGGACAGGAAGGCCAGCCTGCCGGATCCCGGCATGCCAATGCGCCCATCTCCCCAGAACCACAGGCCACCGATCGCACCAAACAGGAAGGTACGCTGCATGGCCGTGCCGCCGGAAATCAGCACACGCTCGCCCGGCATGATCACGACATGATCCTCCGAAAGCCTGGAGCAGCCGTCCGGGAAAGCTACAACCAGATCGTCGAATGTCAGCTCGTCCCGCTCATTGACCGCCAGCTCCACCCGCTGATCAACCCGGTCAAGCTCATCCATGCGCAGCACCGCCTCGCGGAAGCTTGCAACCCGCATCAGCGTTGCGCGCCAATCGGCAATGGCGCCAAAATTGTCGACGAACCAGCGCAACGAATTATTGACCTGGGCAAAGGCGCCGACCGCCATCATCAGGCCGCCAAATGTCAGCCCGCCGCCAAAATAGACGGGTGCGGCGACCAGAATCGGCGCGACAACGGTCAGCCAGCCATAGCCCGCCTTCACCCATGTCAAACGGGTCGTTGCCGTGACGATCTGGCGGATGGCGGCAATGACCGCATCAATATCGAGATTGAGACGACGGCGCTCATCCCCCTCACCCCGCGCCAGGGTGATCACGTCAAGATGCTCATTCACCCGCATGAGCGAGGCACGGAAATCGGCTTCACGCGCATAGCGGTCGGCATTGTATTCAACCAGCCTGCGCCCGACCAGCCACGAGATCCAGGATGCCGACAAGGCATAAAGAACTGCCGCCCACACCATATAGCCGGGAATGGTGAAACTATAGCCCCAGACATGAAACTCGAAGCCGCTCGACAGCGACCACAGCACACCGATGAAGCTCACCAGAATGACGGTCGATTGCAGCAGGTTGATGCCGAGATCACAGGTCATTTCGGCAAGATGGCGCGCATCCTCATGCATGCGCTGGTCCGGATTGATGCCGATCTCGCCGGCATTGGCCAGACGGAACGCCCGCCCTGGCTGCAGCCATTGGTCAACCAGATCACGCGCAAGGCCTTCGCGCATTTTCATCTTGAACATCAGGTTGAACCATGTCTGCGAGACATTGAGCACCAGCAGGCTGCCGGCAATAGCAAAGAACACCGCAACTGATAGAGAAAGCCCTGCATGTCACGGCGTGACAGCGCGTCATAAAACGGCTCGTTCCAGCGGTTGATCGCCACCTGAGCAACGGCAATGATCACAACGAGGATGAAAATACTAAACGCAAGCGCAATCAGCCTGTTGCGCATTCTGGTTGCCATGAAGGCACCGAACATCATGGAAAGCTGGGACAGCAATCCGCTGTTGCCATAAGGCTGCACATAAGCACTTCTGGCCTGAGCGCCCCTCCACACTGTTCGGATGCCTGCTGGTCCTTGTCCTGTTGCATTTGTCCGTATTTCACTTCCTGCGTCGCCGCAAACTTGATCCCATCGCATAAAGCAGTTCCGGGAAAAGTGGAAACCGGTTTTCCATCCGGAACGACGAAATAACAATATGTTAGAGCAATTCAGCTTTTCCGTGAAAATCCGGGCTGCCCTGACACACAACCTGACCGATTGCCGCCCTTTCTGCGGGCAACAGCTTTATTGTCGTTAATTGCGATATTTTTAAAACTATTCTTGCTGCATGATGTCTTGTTTGAAGGAAATCATGCAGCTGGGAGAAATATTTTGTTAAAAACATCATGTATATCTGCGCTGTGCCTGTCGCTGTCATTTCTTTTTGCCGCAGAATCACTTGCGAGCGGAAAAGGAGAAACAGAAAAGGACGACGGCCAGACCAACCAGACACCCCGGCAGATCTCAGAGACAAGCACAGGGCCCAGTTCAGCCCATGAGGCAGACAGCACCGCACAAGGCCACGGAAGCCGCTGTGAATTTGATTACATTGATGAAAGCGGTGTGGAATATTCCTTTATCATGGGCAAACTCATCCCTGGCAGATTGCGCTGCAGAAATGATTTGCGGCTGCCCTAATTCACAGTCAACGACATTAACAAAATGAATCTGGCCGGAGAGATATCGCATCGCCCACCTTGTATTGGTCATATTTGTCGCATATAGTTCCTTCATCGATTTTCGGTCGAGTGACTTTGCGACCTGCACGGCGTGCCGTGCTTCCTGACGATCTCCTGTCCATAAATTCGATCCACGGGGACGTGTGCGAAGCATACGGACTTTCATTATACGCTTAGGTTACAAAGGATTTTCCCATGGCTACGGGAACAGTTAAATGGTTCAACACGACCAAGGGCTTCGGCTTCATTCAGCCTGATCAGGGCGGCAGCGACGTTTTCGTTCATATTTCCGCCGTTCAGCGCGCAGGCCTTGCCACACTCGATGAAGGCCAGAAGGTTTCGTACGAAATCGTTCAGGATCGTCGTTCGGGCCGCTCGTCCGCAGACAATCTCGTTGCTGCCTGATCGCAGCAATACCGGAATTGAAAAAGGCGGGCTCTGACCCGCCTTTTTCCTGCCTGTCATTGCGGCAACCAGTCAATCGGCACATGGCCTTCATCAGCCCCTGCCCGCTTAAGCTAGGCCTGACCACCGGAAAATCCTCCATGACAAATTCGCCGCGATGCGCCGCCTGAAACGTGCTGACCATAGGGCGTGAGCATGGGTTTTCTCCCTTTGTCCCGATGCTGAATGGATCAGATATCGCCGTCCAATCAGTTTCTGTGCGCAAATAGGTCAGCAACGCTGATGCTTCGGCAAGTTTTCGCAACACATGGAATGGAAATGCCGCAAATGCCGGGAATTTTATCAACTCCTCTGTTGCGATTCTTCATGTGATGCGACATAGAAAATCCGCAAAACCGGCCATGCCGAGCCGGTTATCAGAGCCTGCCTTCATGGAGATCTATCATGGCATTTCTCGCCGACGCCCTTTCCCGTGTAAAGCCATCTGCAACAATCGCGGTCAGCCAGAAAGCACGCGAACTGAAAGCCAAAGGCAAAGACGTGATTGGTCTTGGTGCAGGCGAGCCCGATTTCGACACGCCGGAAAATATCAAACAGGCCGCCATCGAAGCCATCAAGCGTGGCGAAACCAAATATACGCCGGTTGCCGGTATTCCAGAACTGCGTCAGGCCATTGTCGCCAAGTTCAAGCGCGAAAACGGCCTTGAATACAAGCCAGAACAGGTCATCGTCGGCACTGGTGGCAAGCAGATCCTGTTCAACGCCTTCATGGCAACGCTGAATCCGGGCGACGAAGTCATCATCCCGGCGCCATATTGGGTGAGCTACCCGGAAATGGTTGCCATCAATGGCGGCACGCCGGTTTTCGTCAACACCCGTCAGGAAGACAATTTCAAGCTGACCGCCGAAGCGCTCGACAAGGCCATCACGCCAAAGACCAAGTGGCTGGTCTTCAACTCGCCGTCGAACCCAACCGGTGCAGCGTACACCGAAAGCGAACTCAAGGCGCTGACCGAAGTTCTGCTGCGCCATCCGCATGTCTGGATCCTGACCGACGACATGTATGAACACCTCACCTATGGTGATTTCGTCTTCACGACGCCGGCACAGGTTGAACCACAGCTTTATGACCGCACGCTTACCATGAATGGCGTATCCAAGGCCTATGCCATGACCGGCTGGCGCATCGGCTATGCAGCCGGCCCGCTGCAGCTCATCAAGGCCATGGACATGGTGCAGGGGCAGCAGACCTCCGGCGCCTGCTCGATCGCCCAGTGGGCAGCCGTTGAAGCGCTCAATGGCCCGCAGGACTTCATTCCGAAGAACAAGGCCATCTTCCAGGCCCGCCGCGATCTTGTCGTCTCCATGCTGAACCAGGCAAGCGGCATCAAGTGCCCGACACCAGAAGGCGCCTTCTACGTTTATCCGTCCTGCGCCGACCTGATCGGCAAGAAGACCGAAGATGGCAAGCTCATCAAAACCGACGAGGATTTTGTGACCGCACTGCTTGAGGCAGAAGGCGTTGCTGTCGTGCATGGCTCGGCCTTCGGCCTTGGCCCGAACTTCCGCATCTCCTATGCAACCTCGGAAACGCTTCTGGAAGAAGCCTGCCGTCGCATCCAGCGCTTCTGCGCAAGCCTGCGCTGAGCTTCGGAACAGAGTATTCCATGAAGGGGCCGCACGGCCCCTTTTTCATGTCTGCCAGACGCATGAACCAAAGCCTGACATTCAGCGGGAAACAGGCAAAAAAAAAAGCCAGACATATGTCTGGCTTGAAGTTTGAAGGTGCCATTGCGGCAAACCTCCAGAGGGGAACACCCAGCCTGCGCAAATGGGAGGAGGAAACGCAGCGCTGAGATGACTGCTATATGCATCTTGCTCATTGTTTTTGCAATCCCACTTTATTGCAGATCAGCCATGCGAAATACGCATAGTTGTATTTTTTCTAATTATTAAACAATTTCAGTAGGTTATTTCAATTTCCAGAGAATGATCCATTTTGCCGTTAAAATTTGCAGGACATTTTTGATGCAAATCAATGCCAAGGCTGCCTACAAATAAGGCATTTCATGTATTAACGATTCGCAATATCTGGCAATTTTCAAGGCAGCGCACCGGCGCACCCCACACCAGAGGATGCACCACGGGACA
The DNA here is from genome assembly GCF_042653845.1 of Daeguia caeni. Classification (NCBI taxonomy): domain Bacteria; kingdom Pseudomonadati; phylum Pseudomonadota; class Alphaproteobacteria; order Hyphomicrobiales; family Brucellaceae; genus Daeguia; species Daeguia caeni. Next base: position 5,814 of record NZ_JBHSEL010000048.1, read on the forward strand.
GAACAGGCTTTCAGTCAGAATATCAGGCAGATCCGTCCATCAGGCCAGACAAAAGCCGCGCTGAGGATCTCGGCGCGGCTTTTGCAAGGCTTTGACAACGATCAATATTTCCAGGTTCTCGCCTTGGAGAACAGGAAATCGCGGAAGGCATTGAGCTTGGCCGAATTCTTCAGCGCCTCCGGATAGCAGAAGAACGTGTCGAAGGACGGTGTTTCCTCAAGATCCGGCAGCATCTTGATCAGGCCAGATTCCTTGTCGGCCATGTAATCCGGCAGAACCGCAATGCCGATGCCGCGCTGCACGGCGCGGCGCACGGACAGGAGATTGTTGACCTGCAGCGCTGGCACGCGTGCGCTACCATCGGAGCGCCCGGCCGTTTCCAGCCAGTTGAGCCCGGTCAGATAGCTCGGCGCCGGTTCACCAAAGGTGATGATGCGATGCTGGTCAAGTTCTGCCACGGAATTCAGCTTGCCATATTTGGCAATATAGGCTGCCGAGGCATAGACATGCATATGCACGGTAAACAGGCGGCGCTGGATCAGATCCGGCTGCTGCGGCTGGCGCAGACGGATGGCGCAGTCGGCATGCCGCATGGTCAGGTCGAGCTCCTCATTGTCGAGGATCATCTGCAGCTGGATATCGGGATAAAGATCGATGAATTCCTGGATGCGTTCGATCAGCCAGCCGGAACCAAGGCCGACCGTGGTCGTAACCCGCAGATGGCCCGTCGGTTTTTCCCGACTTTCCGCAAGCTTCGAACGGACATTTTCCAGTTTCATCAGCACATCATGTGCCGTGCGATAAAGCGTTTCGCCCTGCTCGGTCAGAATAAGCCCACGTGCATGGCGGTGGAACAATGGTACCCCGACATCCTGCTCCAGCGCACTCACCTGGCGTGAAATGGCTGATTGCGACAGATGCAGTGTCTGCGCAGCATGGGTAAAGGATCCTGCCTCGGCGGCAGCATGAAAGATGCGTAGTTTATCCCAATCGAGTGGAGCGACCACTTAATCCCCCTTTTACTCCGCTGCCTGATGCAGAGGTTCCTGCGCTGCCAACCAGCGTTCAGCTTCAAGGGCAGCCATGCAGCCCATGCCCGCCGCCGTGACAGCCTGCCGATAAACGTCATCCGTCACATCGCCGGCAGCAAAGATGCCCGGCACGTCTGTCGCCGTTGAATCCGGCGCAGTCCACAGATAGCCATTTGGCTTCTGCTTCAGCTTGCCTTCAAACAGCGAGACCGCCGGGGCATGGCCGATGGCAATGAAAACCCCCTGCGCATCAAGCGTGCTGATTTCTCCCGTAACGACATTCTTCAAACGGACACCCGTAACCACAGGCCCCATTGGCGGCTTCGCTTCCGTGCCAACGATTTCATCAACAACACTGTTCCACACGACCGAAACATTTTCACGTGCCAGCAGGCGATCCTGCATGATTTTCTCGGCACGGAAACCATCCCGTCGATGCACGACAGTAACGCTCCTGGCGATATGGGAAAGATAGAGCGCTTCTTCAACCGCCGTATTGCCGCCGCCGACGACAACCACATCCTTGCCGCGATAGAAGAAACCGTCACAGGTCGCACAGGCAGAAACACCCCCGCCCATGAAGGCCTGCTCGCTTGGCAGGCCAAGCCATTTTGCCTGCGCGCCGGTGGCAATGATCAGCGCATCACAGGTATAGACCGTGCCGGAATCGGCAATCAGCCGGAATGGACGCACCGTGGTCTCGACCTCGGTAATGATGTCATAGACGATCTCTGCACCAACATGCTCGGCCTGTTTTGCCATCTGCTCCATCAGCCAGGGCCCCTGGATCGGCTCGGCAAAGCCCGGATAATTTTCCACCTCGGTGGTGATCATAAGCTGGCCGCCCTGCTGCAGGCCGGTAATGACCAGCGGCTTCAGCATTGCACGCGCGGCATAGATGGCGGCCGTATAGCCTGCCGGCCCGGAACCGATGATGATGACTGGCGCGTGACGCTGTGACATGAACTGAACTCCCGGACCGGATTGTGACGCTAACGCTTTGAATTTGGCAATTACCCAATGACTTCAGCAAAGTAGGTTTTACCGCCACGCTTTGCAAGGTTTGGCAAATTGCGCCGGCCGTTATCCCACAGGCTTGTCGCCGGAATGCAGCACACGTCGCCTTTCCTTGATTGCGATGCGCTGACACTCAGGCTAAACAGACAATCAATCTGTCAGAACATGATGTCACAAAGCGGAGCCTCCGGTCATTTACAAGACAGTCGCCAATATATGTGCGCGCTTCGGCCTTATTATGGCAGTCGCGATGCTGTTGCCGGCAGCCATCGACCTGCGCGACGGCAGTGATGACTGGCTGATCTTCGTGCGTTCATCGGCTGCAACCGGGGCCCTGTCGGCGCTCATCCTGCTGGCAACTCAGGATCATGCCTCCCGCTTCACCCCACGCCTTGGCTTTCTGCTGACGGCAAGCCTCTGGTTGACGGCGGCCTTTCTCGGCTCCATCCCGCTTTATTTCTCGCATCTTCCGATCAGCTATAGCACCGCCTTTTTCGAAGCCATGTCGGGCGTGACCTCAACCGGTGCAACGGCGCTCACCGGTCTTGATGACATGCAGCGCGGCATTTTGCTCTGGCGCTCGCTTCTGTGCTGGATCGGGGGCGCCGGCTTCATCGGCCTGGCGCTGCTGCTCTTGCCGTCGCTGCGTGCCGGTGGTCTTGCGCTCTTTCACATGGAAAATTCCGACAAATCGGAAAAGATCCTGCCACGCATGAACCAGATCGCGCTGGGCATCATCTCAGCCTATCTGACGCTGACGGCCACCTGCATCATTTCCTATTTCGCCGCCGGCATGTCGACTTTCGACGCCATCAACCACGGGTTGACCACCGTTGCGACCGCCGGCTATTCGACGCATGACAGTTCATTTGCCTTTTATGAAGGCAACAAGGCCCTTCTGCTCATTGCCACCGTCTTCATGACGCTGTCGGCACTGCCCTTCGTGCTCTATATCAAGGCCTTCATGCCGCAGCGCACTGCGACCCTGCGGGATCCGCAGGTCAAGCTGTTCCTGACCATCATCATCGTCTTCAGCTTCATGCTCGCCATTGTCCTGCGCGTCCGCTCCCATGTTCCGTTTGGCGACGCACTGATTGCCGCTGCCTTCCATTTCGTTTCCGTGATCACCACCACCGGCTACACGACGGAAGACTATTCGCTATGGGGGCCGCCAGCCATCGGCATCTTCTTCCTCGCATGTTTCCTTGGCGGCTGTGCTGGCTCAACCTCCGGCGGCATCAAGATGAACCGCCTCATCATTCTGTGGAACCTGACCCGTGCCAATCTCGCCCGCCTGATCATGCCGCATGCCGTCATCAAGATCCGCTACGGCTCATCGGAAGTCTCCGGCGACATTGCTCAAAACGTGCTGCTCTATCTGTTTCTCTATTGCGCCTCGCTGATCATTGGCGCCGTGCTGCTGGCAAGCCTTGGCCTTGATTTCATCTCGGCCTTCACCGGCGCACTGACAGCCCTATCCAATGTCGGCCCCGGTCTTGGCGACACGATCGGCCCGGTCGGCAATTTTTCCACCATACGCGATGGTGCCTTATGGGTGCTGTCCTTCCTGATGCTCGCCGGCCGTCTGGAACTGGTGACGATATATATCCTGTTCACACGTGTCTTTTGGGTGCGTTAATTGAACTGTAGACGGTTTACACCGCCCGGCCCGATTTGATAAGAGCAAGATTAGATATGGCAAGCATCAGGCTTCGTCATCTATATTTCATTGAAACGTAATTTCCTTTCTTGCGGAGCGCTCAATGCCGATCAAGGCCGATTTGGACGAAATTGATTGGAAAATTCTGCGGGAGTTGCAGAATAACGGGCGCATCACCAATGTCGAACTTGCCGAACGTGTTGGCATTTCCGCCCCACCCTGTCTGCGCCGTGTGCGCAAGCTGGAGGAAAGCGGCGTCATCCGCGGCTATCGCGCCATTCTGAACGGCGCCATTCTCGGGCAGGATCTGGTGGCTTTCTGCTCGGTCGGCCTGCACAGACAGGCTGATGCAGACCTCAAGGCCTTTGCCGAACGCACCAAGCAATGGCCGCTCGTACGCCGGGCATGGATGGTCTCAGGCGAATCCGACTTCCTGCTGCATTGCGTTGCACGCGATCTGAACACGTTCCAGACCTTTGTCATCGAGGAACTGACCGCAGCCCCCAATGTCGATTCGGTGCGTACGGCGCTCACCATCCGTCCGGTCAAGGACGAGCCACTGATGATTCTCTGACGCTTGATTTGCCGAAGATCTGTATCCGCTGCAAAGGTCCGCGGACGGGAACCTGCCTATTGTCCCGCGAAAACCTGCTCATAGACTGCGTTGATGGCAGAAGCTTCCTTCTGCAACGGGAATGTCGCGCGTACATGTTTCAGCGCATTGATAGCCTCGGCTTCAGCCTTGGCCGGATCGCCAAGATAAGGCGCGATCGCATCGCGCAAGGCAGCTCCATCGCCGGCAGGCACGACTTTGCCGGTCCCCTCAACAATCATCTCGGCATAGGCGCCGGCATCACTTGCCACAACCGCGGTCTGCGACGCCATGGCCTCCAGCGGCGTGAGGCCAAAACCCTCATTGCGCGATGGCGCGACATAAAGTGTCAGCCGCCGATACCAGACGCGCACATCCGGCACCTCGCCCAGAAACAGGATGCGATCCTGCAGTCCTGCCGCGGCAATGCGTGCCTTGAGCTCATCGGCAAAGGCCTGATGCTCGGCTGTCACCCGGCCGGTAATGATCGCCGTCCATTCGGGATGCTGTGGCAGGAGAGCAATCATCGCATCCACGAACAGATCCGTGCCCTTGGAATGGCGGACACGGCCAAAGCAGCCAATGGCATATTTGCCGGGAAGGTTGGCTGCGGCAAAACGGTCCTCATCTGTCATCGGCGGATGAAAACGCTCAAGGTCGATGCCATGCATGATGACCTGATGCGGCACTTCCAGAAAACTGCCTGAACGTGCGCTGGTGGCAATCACCGCATTCATGCGCCGAATCAGCCATTTGGTGAACGGTTTGTGGTTGCGTTGCGCCGCGGAGGTAAAGATCAACCGCAACTTCATGCGCAGCACATCGCGCATGAAAATGCCGGCCAGCATTTCAATATTGCGCCGCGCATGCCAGATGCGGAAACGCCGTCCCCTTGGCCGCTGCCAGAAGGCAAGCGGCGCCAAGGCCGGCAGATGCGGCAGATTCTCCGGCAAGCCGGGCCCAAGCGTTGCAATTACCACACCCATGGCGCGCTGCAGCGGAACAAGCTGCACGATTGTCGAGGTCACACCGGACAGGCGGCGCTTGAAATTGGGCGCGATGACTTCAACATTCTGGACCGGAACTTGCACGGGCACCAACTCTGGTTTTGCCGGTTGCGGAACCGCCAGGGCGATCCCGCCATCGCAGGGATGTTCAGGCCGGAAACCGGCCTGCAACCGTATCAGATATATTTCACGCTCAGGATTTCATAGGAACGGGCACCGCCCGGCGCATTGACTTCGATCGTGTCGCCTTCGCTCTTGCCGATCAGTGCGCGCGCAATAGGCGAGGAAATCGAGATACGGCCTTCCTTCACATCGGCTTCCTGATCACCGACGATCTGATAGACCTTTTCCTGCTCCGTATCTTCATCGATGAGCGTAACCGTCGCGCCAAACTTGATCTTGTCGCCGGTCAGTTTCGTTACATCAATGACTTCCGCACGCGCAATAATGCCTTCCAGCTCGTCAATGCGGCCTTCATTGAGGCTCTGCGCCTCCTTGGCAGCATGATATTCGGCATTTTCCGACAAATCACCGTGCGCGCGCGCTTCAGCGATTGCCTCGATAATCCGAGGACGCTCAATCTGCTGACGCCATTGCAGCTCTTCCTTGAGCTTGGCAAAGCCACGCGGCGTCATAGGGAATTTTTCCATACCCACTAGTCCTTTCCTTCGCCGGGCATTTCGCCCGGCCATGAGCCGAAATGCCTCAACGTCCACCCTTGCGCCCCGGCACATGGAGAAATCTCCAGCTAGCACCAAGGCCTCAGGCACAAAAAGAAAACGGTCACCGAGATCATGTGATCTTGGAACCGTTCGAATTTCGATTTGCCCGACTATAGCATTTTCCGAAATCATTTCACGAAGAAAAAACGGACACTGGCAATTCTCCCCAGACGGCCAATGCGCAAAGTCGGCCGACGTGCAGGCCCAGCCTACACATTCAGGCTGCAATCTGTCTTCCATTTGAGCACCCCCTTGCCGTGAAGGGGGAATATTGCCTATAGCTAGGTTGCGAAACGGCCTGACGGCATTTCGCAACATGTTTCGCATTCCGACGGAACGCGACCACACCAATTTCCCCGACAGCCCTCACGGTTCACTTCGCGGGCACGGACTGAGGCCATCATGACGCGCGTACAGGCAAATCTCCTTCTTCTCCTGGCAGGCATCATCTGGGGCATGGGCTTTGTCGCGCAATCAACCGCAATGGACAGCATCGGCCCGTTTTTCTTCATTGGCGTGCGTTCCGTCATCGCCTCGCTTTTCATCCTGCCCTTTGCGCTGGTTGAAGGTCGCCGGGCAAAGACAAGGATCAGACCGGGTGAATATCTCTCCTTCATCTATGTCGGCCTCGCCTTCTTCATCGGCCTTGCCTTGCAGCAGATCGGGCTGATCACCACTTCAGTCACCAATGCCGGCTTCCTGACCGGTCTTTATGTCGTGTTCGTGCCGGTTCTGGGCGTCCTGTTCTTTGCGCAATGGCCACATCCGGTGGTCTGGCCCAGCGCGATAGCCTGTTTTGTCGGTATTTTCCTGCTTTCCGGCGGCGCGCTGACTGCGCTGCAGACCGGCGATTATCTCATCATTCTTGGCGCCGCCTTCTGGGCCCTGCAGGTCATCCTGATCGGCTTTGCCAATCGCAGCGGAAGACCCATTGCCATCAGCTGTGTCCAGTTTGCCGTGGCCGCTGCTGCGGGACTGGTGCTTGCCGTGGCAACCGAAGAACTGAACTGGAATGCGCTGATGCTGACATGGAAGGAAATCCTGTTCACCGGCGTCTTTTCCTCCGGTATCGCCTTCACCCTGCAGACCATTGGCCAGCGCTATACGACCTCGGCACAGGCAGCAATCTTCCTGTCATCCGAAGCACTGTTTGCCGCCCTGTTTGGCGCGATCTTTCTTGGCGAGCGCATTTCCTTCATCGGCTTCATCGGCTGCGGCCTGCTGTTCATCGCCATGCTTGCGGTTGAACTGGTGCCGCAGGTCTGGAAGCGCCGCGACGAGGCCCCAACGCCTGCGGAACTGGCTGAACAGAAGGGTTAGCTCCTGAAAATCAGTGACGCGCCGGCGGCAATCAGGGCAAAGCCAAGCAGGTGATGCCAGGTGAAGGCTTCCTTCAGATAAAAGACGGAAAACAGCGCAAAGACCACCAGCGTGATCACTTCCTGGATCGTCTTGAGTTGCGCGGTCGAATAGACTTCATGGCCAATGCGGTTGGCCGGCACGGCCATGCAATATTCAACCAGTGCAATGCTCCAGCTTGCCAGAATTACCGTGATCAGCGACGCATTGGTGAATTTCAGATGCCCATACCATGCAATCGTCATGAAGACGTTGGAACCAATGAGCAGCAGGATCGGCAATACGGCAGGCGATGTGATAAAGGACATGGAAGCAACTTCTGTGGAGATTCATGCAACACCGGCATAAATAAACGCAAAGCGTAAAAATTGCACCAATATCAGGTCGCCAGGCAAAAGCCGGTTACAGCAAATCGGGTCGCGTACCGCACAATATCATGCAAATGAAATGCCCCGTCGTTTCAGCGCCACAACCATTCACTGTTTACGATTGGCCAATATTCGCGTGGTAAGGCGAACAAGGCAAATCTGGAAGGCATCATGAAACGCGCCTTGTCGGCAACCCGTATTGTTCTGGCCCTTGTTTCGGCTCTGGTGCTTGTGGCTGGCTGCAGCCCGGGCATGGGCTCGCGTGGACCGCTGCGGCCCACACAGGCGCTGCACACGGCCTCCATTACGGCAGAGCCTGCGCACGAACGCATCATCGGCCTTGCGGAAGAGGAAGAACTGCACAGCCTGTCTTCAACACGCTGAGATGGCATGCAAACGCCCGGACAAGCCGGGCGTTTCAGTGATTGATGCCTTATTCTTCGGCCGGAACCGGCGTCGGTCGGCCATTCGCATCCAGTGCGACCATGACGAATTCCGCATGCGTGACCAGTTCCATCACATCGGACAGATAGCGCTGCGCCCAGCTTTCAACGCGCAGCGTGATCGAGCTGCGGCCGACACGCACAATATCGGTATAGACGCAGAGCACGTCACCGATTTTCACCGGCTTGGCAAACGACATTTCCCGCACCGCAGCAGTCACCACACGGCCCTTGGCGCGTTCAGCCGCACGGATACCGCAGGCAAGATCCATCTGTGACATCACCCAGCCACCAAAAATATCACCAGCCGCATTGGCATCAGCCGGCATGGCCGATGTGCGCATGGTCAACATGCCCCTTGGCGTGTTCTCTTCACTCATCTTTCAATGTCCAATCATTCATCCTTGAGTCTGTCGCGACTATGATCCAGCCCGGACGGTATGAAAAGAACCAAAACTGGGTATGAACCGGATATTCACTCCAGGCAGAATAGCCCCCATATCCTGACACCATCTTGTCAGGAGTATGTCTTTATATGACAAAACAGGCAGGAAAGACCGCATTCCGCCCTTTTCTTTTGTCCCTTCGAATTCCATATTGAGCCCATGGCTTCCTCTAAAGACAAATATATCCAAGATACGGATCAGCAACATGGCGGTTTCGGCGAAGCGCCGCAAACCGGTCTGTCAGGCACGCCATTGACGGGCTCCATCGCCGACTGGGCGAAGGAAATCAGCGCCGAGGCGGAAAAGCCGCGCGCAAAGGCGACCGCCAGACCAGCCAAGGCGGCAAAGCCGGCCAAGGCCGGAAAAATTGCCGAACGCAGCACGGAAGCCACGCGCAGCGCCCGCGGCACTTCCATGGGCGGGGCCGCCTCGGCCAAGGAACGCGCGGCTGCCGGCCTCAACCCGGTCGCGGGGCTTGATATCAGCCTGGAAGAGGCAGCCGACATCAATCCGTCTGGTGCAACAGCCACGGTTCAGGCACTGGCCGAGCTGATTGCCTCCGGCAACCCGCTGTTCAAGAACGGTAAGCTCTGGACGCCGCATCGCCCTGCCCGGCCGGAAAAATCCGAAGGCGGCATTCCGTTCCGCATGGAGACGAGTTTCGAGCCATCCGGTGACCAGCCCACTGCGATTCGCGAACTGGTCGCTGGGCTGAAAAACAATGAGCGCACCCAGGTGCTGCTTGGCGTCACCGGTTCCGGCAAGACCTTCACCATGGCCAAGGTCATCGAGGAAACACAGCGTCCCGCCCTGATTCTGGCGCCGAACAAGACCTTGGCGGCCCAGCTTTATGGCGAATTCAAGAGCTTCTTTCCGAACAATGCGGTGGAATATTTCGTCTCCTATTACGACTATTACCAGCCGGAAGCCTATGTGCCGCGCTCGGATACCTATATCGAGAAGGAATCCTCGATCAACGAACAGATCGACCGCATGCGCCACGCGGCAACGCGCGCGCTGCTGGAACGCGATGACGTGATCATCGTCGCCTCGGTCTCGTGCATTTACGGTATCGGTTCGGTCGAAACCTATACCGCCATGACCTTCGAGATGAAGATCGGCGACCGGCTCGACCAGCGCCAACTTCTCGCCGATCTGGTGGAACAGCAATACAAGCGGCAGGACATCAATTTCGTGCGCGGCTCGTTCCGCGTGCGTGGTGACACGATTGAAATCTTCCCCGCCCACCTCGAAGACCGGGCATGGCGCATTTCGTTGTTCGGCGACGAGATCGAGGCCATTACCGAATTCGATCCGCTGACGGGCCAGAAGACCGGCGAGCTGAAATCGGTCAAGATCTATGCCAATTCGCACTATGTCACGCCGCGCCCGACGCTCAATCAGGCAATCAAATCGATCAAGGAAGAGCTGCAGCAACGACTGGCGGAACTGACCCGCGCCGGCCGTCTGCTTGAGGCTCAGCGGCTTGAACAGCGCACGAGCTTCGATCTGGAAATGTTGGAAGCCACCGGCTCCTGCGCCGGTATTGAAAACTATTCGCGCTATCTGACCGGTCGCAATCCCGGCGAACCGCCGCCGACCCTGTTTGAATATATCCCGGACAATGCGCTGGTTTTCATTGACGAGAGCCATGTTACCATTCCGCAAATTGGCGGCATGTATCGCGGCGACTTCCGGCGCAAGGCAACATTGGCCGAATATGGTTTCCGCCTGCCTTCCTGCATGGACAACCGGCCTTTACGTTTTGAGGAATGGGATGCCATGCGCCCGCAGACCATCGCCGTTTCGGCCACGCCGGGGGCATGGGAACTGGAAGAATCCGGCGGTGTCTTTGTTGAACAGGTCATCCGCCCGACCGGCCTGATCGACCCGCTGGTCGAGGTGCGCCCTGCTCGCACACAGGTCGACGATGTTCTGGGCGAAATCCGCGCAACCACCGCCAAGGGCTATCGCACGCTGGTCACGGTTCTGACCAAGCGCATGGCCGAAGACCTGACCGAATATCTGCATGAACAGGGCGTGCGGGTGCGCTACATGCATTCGGACATCGACACGCTGGAGCGCATCGAAATCATCCGCGATCTGCGCCTGGGCGCCTTTGACGTGCTGGTCGGCATCAACCTGCTGCGCGAAGGCCTCGACATTCCCGAATGCGGCTTTGTCGCCATTCTTGACGCCGACAAGGAAGGTTTCCTGCGCTCCGAAACCTCGCTGATCCAGACCATCGGCCGCGCCGCCCGCAATGTTGACGGCAAGGTCATTCTCTATGCTGATACGATTACCGGCTCGATGCAGCGTGCAATGGACGAAACCAGCCGCCGCCGGGAAAAACAGACCGCCTACAATCTGGAGCATGGCATTACCCCGGCTTCGGTAAAGAAGAATATTTCCGATATTCTCGACTCGGTTTACGAACGCGACCACGTCCGCGCCGATATTTCCGGCTTTGCCGAAGAAGGCGCCATGGTAGGCAACAATCTGCAGGCCCATCTCGAACATCTGGAAAAACAGATGCGCGATGCGGCTGCCGATCTCGACTTTGAAACCGCAGCACGCCTGCGCGATGAAATCAAACGCCTGCGCGAAACGGAACTGGCCATTGCCGATGATCCACTGGTGCGCGACCCTGAAGGCAATGCCAGCACGTCGCCACGCGGCAAGGGCAGATCGTTGTTCCAGAAGCCGACACTCGACAATATGGGCCCCGGCACGGATATGGCAAAACCGCTCTTCCGCAAGAACACGCTGGATGAGATGACGGTGAAGCGCACGGAAATTCCCGTGGGCACAGACACGCCGATCCGGCGCGAACGGGCTGGCATCGGTTCTTATGAAGACCCGACCGAGGTCGCACGCAGGAAACGCCGGCCGGGAAAGACCGGAAGACCCGGCCACTGACGGGATTACGCGTGCCATCACCTGCCGCTTTTCTGCCCCTGCCACCACCATGCTGATGCTGCCCATCTGCCCGACATGAAGTTTTGGCTTTGCAACCTGAACGGGAACAGGCAAAATCCGCGCATTGCCCGGAGACTATCTGAAGCCGCTCCAGAAAAGTGGGGACCGCTTTCCCTCCGGAACTGCGGCAAAGCAACATGTTCGAGCAATTCAGCGTTTCCGTGAAAATCTGGATTGCTCCGGGCCAAGACCGATGGCAGCTATGGGAACAGGCATGAGGGTTTTCAATCATTTGCAGATTGCTTGGCTGATTGCATTGCTTATGTGCCTTGCGCCCATATCGATTGGGCCTGCTCTGGCTGCGAATGAACCGCAGCAGGCCAAGAATGTGCCTGAGCCTGCCTCCAGGCCAGCCTCCGAACAGAAACCGGTCACCGTCGACCGGATCTGTACGCTGATTGAAAGCAGTGCGGAAAAATATGGTCTGCCAAAGAACTATTTCGCGCGGCTGATCTGGAAGGAAAGCCGTTTCGACCATCGTGCGATAAGCCCCGTCGGTGCACAGGGCATTGCGCAATTCATGCCCTATACGGCCCGGGAGCGCGGTCTTGCCGACCCTTTTGACATTGAACAGGCAATCCCTGCTTCAGCCAGCTATCTGCGCGACCTGAAAACAGCCTTCGGCAACTGGGGCCTTGCTGCCGCAGCCTATAATGCAGGCCCTGCGCGCGTGACAAGCTGGCAGCGTTCCGGCGGTTTTCTGCCGCTTGAGACGGAAGATTATGTGCTCGACATTACCGGCGCCCCCGCGGATGATTTTGCAGCCGGTCAGGAAGTGAAGGAACGGCCGCTTGATCCAGAACTGAGCTTTGCCGAGGCCTGCCGTCGCCTGCCGGTCGTGCGGGCTGCAACCATTCCCATGTCCCGCGTCAAGCCGAAACCATGGGGCATTCAGGTTGCCGGCAATTTCCGCCGCAGCGTCGCACTCAATCAATGGAACCGGCTGCGCAAACAGTTCGCCACGGTGCTTGCCGCCCACAGGCCCGTCATCAGCCGCATCAAGAGCCCCATCGGCAGGCGCGGAATTTATGCCGTGCGCATCGGCGCAGACAGTCGCAAACAGGCTGATGAAATATGTAATAAATTGCGTACGGCTGGGGGGGCATGTATTGTTTTGCGCAACCTGTGATATATATCAGCTATGTTTGATTAGCAGTTTTATTCGATAAACTATTCCATTCGTTTTATTGTTTAATCATCTTATTATGCGCACATCCTCGTATTTCAATCTATGCTGGAATGATCATCCAAACAATCTTGCGTTGTGTAAAAAAATTGCTTGCCAAATACCGCGCCATATATCAGTCTCATGTCGTTCGGGCATTTTGCGAACAAATGGAAGACTGGTATAACGGCGCGCCGGAGCCGCAATAAGCTTCGGGCCAGAATGTGAATTCTGGCAATGATCGGTTCCTTCCCAAGTCGAGAAACTGCCTGCATAACCCTCTGCCGGGTGTGTGGTGCGCTTGGCAGAAGACGTAATTCCACCGGCTCCGCAAGGAACGGTGGCGCCAAGGAAAAGGAACGGATCCCATGGCACAGACCGGACAGGTCAAATTCTTTAATACCGAAAAAGGCTTTGGTTTTATCAAGCCGGATGATGGTGGCGCGGACATTTTCGTGCATATTTCTGCAGTGCAGGCATCGGGCCTTAGCGGTCTCGCTGACAATCAGAAGGTTTCCTTCGAGACGGAACCGGATCGTCGCGGAAAGGGCCCGAAAGCCGTAAACATCACCATAACTGGCTGATGTCTTTCTCAACCCCATTTGACCCCCGGCTCCTGCCGGGGTTTTTTCATGACCTGCGCCCGGCTCCGATGCCTTCCCGGCAGGCAATGATGGCATGGCCATGGGGCCAGCAAGGCCACAGTTTCAAGGCGCTTTTGCGCGCGCAATATTACGCCGCGTGAGAATATGTTATGCGGTAAAATTGCAGGTTTGTGCCGATGCAGACATTGTTCAGCCGCCATTCATCTTGAAAGGTTTAACAGATCCTTCATGATTTCGAGGCTGTGCCCTCGGTGAATGCGTAACTGAGCTTCCAAAGGAGCCAAACATGAACCGTATCAGCAAAACCATCGTACTGGCCCTCGCAGCCATTGCGACCGTGGCCGTACCGATGAGCACCGCATCGGCCGATCCTTGGGGTCGTCCTGGCGGCTGGCGCCCTGGCTGGGACTATCCGGGCCCGCGTCCGATGCCGCCTCGCCGTCATCGTGGCAATGGTGACGCGGTCGCAGCCGGTGTGATCGGTCTTGCCGCTGGCGCGCTGATTGGCAGCGCCCTGGCACAACCCCCGCGCCGTGTTTATGTCGAGCCGCAATATGCGCCGCCTCCGCCGCCGCCAGCCTATTATCCAAGCGCGCCGCGCCCTGCGGCCTATAAGCCAGGCTTCCAGCCCTGGACTCCGGGCTGGTACAATTATTGCGCAAACCGGTACCGGTCATTCAACCCGAATACCGGCACCTATCGCGGATATGATGGCCGCGATCATTTCTGCAACGCAAACTGAACCAGAAAAGCCGTCCTTCGGGCGGCTTTTCATTATCTCATGCTTCAACGCCTTACACGAGGAACGGATTTGTACGCCGTTCCTCGCCAAAGCGGCTGCCCGGCCCATGGCCGCAAATGAAGCCGATATCATCGCCAAGCGGCAACAATTTTTCCTTGATGGAGCGGATGAGCGCAGCATGATCCCCGCCCGGCAGATCGGTACGCCCGACGGAGCCGTGGAACAGCACATCCCCCACCAGCGCAAAGCGGATGTCAGGATTGTAATAGACGACATGGCCCGGCGCATGACCCGGGCAATGAAATACCTGGAAGCTGTGACCGGAAAATGAAACCGTGTCGCCTTCCTTGAGCCACTGGTCAGGTGCGAGATTGCGCACGCCTTCGGTCATACCATATTTCTGGCCGGTCAGAACCAGATTATCGAGCAGATAGCGGTCATCCTCATGCGGCCCGATCACATTGACGCCCAGCGCGTCGCGCAGTTCAGCCGCGCCCCCTGCGTGATCAATATGGCCATGCGTAATCCAGATTGCCTCTATATCGAGACCCGCTGACCGGATGGCTTCCCGGATGCGTTCAACGTCGCCACCGGGATCCACCACGACCCCCTTCTTCGTGTCCTTGTCGAATACAATCGTGCAATTCTGCTGGAATGGCGTGACAGGTACGATGATGGCCTGCAATTGCCCCATGAAAAATCTCCATCTTCAGAGCATTCGGCTCCTGTTTCCGCCCTGTATGTAGCCGCTAATCGAGACAGGTGAAATGGTTTTATGCCGCTTTGATCATAATAAACAACGGGCGGCTTCAGCCGCCCGCTGCCCCCCCTCTCCTCGCAATAAAGCCGTCCAGACGCTTGTCAGGCCTTGTTTGCCAGAGCGTTCTTGATCAGCCCAGCCACGATGGTCAGGACAAGACCACCCACGCCGCCGCCAGCCAGCTGTCCGACAATGCCATTGAGCGCCGAGTCCAGATTGCCCCCGGCAAGCAAAGGAAGCAGTTGACCAAGAATAACACCGCCAATACCACCAGCTACCGTGTTTCCGGTCGTTCCGAGGCTGATATTCTTGATTGCACCAGCTATATTTCCACCAACTGCTCCAGATACAAGCTGGATAATAATAGGCAATAGAGATTCCATCTGAGTCACCCCATCTCAGTTGAATACGGAACCGACCGATTCCGATGCAAAATCTTTGAACTGAATTCAATTAATGTCAAACATTATGCTACGAATTGGATGCTCCATGATGGATATTTTCATGTGATTTGTTAAATAAATAAATTAAATTCAAACAGTTGAACAATTCTGAATCTTTCACAACAGCAATGCATGCAACTATTGATGCAAATTCATGAAGACCTTCAATGTTTTTCTATGACTCACCTGAATGGTCAGGCATGAACTGTTTGCCGCGACCGCCTCACATCCTTGTGTATGCACAGGGCGAAAAAACGGCCCGGCGATGCGAAATGATTGGTTAACCCTTGCGCAGGAAAAGATTTATTCCAATTTATGATATGATGCTTTGCAAAAATTGTCGATGCGGTTGCAATGGGTCAATATTGCTGAGATATTGCGCAAATCCTAACGGAGTGCCGCAGTGAATTTGAACAATGACGTAAACTATCTGACCACGCCCCTGACCTCCAAGGAGGCTGCGGATCTTAATGTCATCGAACTGCTGTTCTTCTCCTATCGCGACTTCACTGCCGACCCGGACATGATTCTGGAAAAGATCGGTTTTGGTCGCGCGCATCACCGTGTCCTTTATTTCATCAATCGCCGACCGGGCCTGACGGTGGCCGAATTGCTGGATGTCCTGCGCATTACCAAGCAAAGCCTGTCGCGCGTTCTGAAACAACTCATCGACACCGGTCATGTCGTGCAGGCAACCGGCCTGCATGACCGCCGTCACCGCAAGCTTTATCCAACCAAGGCCGGACGGCAGCTTGCGCTCGATCTTGCCCTGCCGCAGTCGCGCCGCATTGAACTGGCCATGCAATCCTTCAGCCCTGAACAGCGCGCCCTGGTCGAGCGCTTTCTCTACAATATGGTCAATGAGGAACGCCGCGCACAGATTGATGATCTGTCCGCCATGGATTCCTGATTTTTGCGGCATAACAGCATAATGGACGCACAGCCTTCCAGCCGGTAAGATAGCCTCGGCGGCGCAACAGGATAGGAATGACCAAAGCCATGACAGCAGAAGAACGCAAACTTTCGGACGACGCACCGCATCTCCTTGTGGTCGATGACGATACGCGTATCCGCAATCTGCTCTCACAATATCTGGTAAACAGTGGCTTCCGCGTCACCGTTGCAGGTTCGGCTGCTGAAGCACGGCGCAAGCTGGCCGGCATTGATTTCGACCTGCTGATCCTCGATGTCATGATGCCGGGGGAAACAGGCGTGGCTCTCACGCGCTCGCTGCGTGAGGAAAAGAATGTTCCCATCCTGATGCTGACAGCCTTGTCTGAAACCGACAACCGCATTGACGGTCTGTCCGCAGGCGCAGACGACTATCTGCCAAAGCCCTTTGACCCGCGCGAATTGGTGCTGCGCATCAACAATATCCTGCGCCGTGGCGCCCAACCGGCCCAGCCCAAGATCGAACAGATCGTCTTTGGCCCATACACCTTCTTCATTCCGCGCCGCGAGCTGAAGAAGGGCTCGGAAATCATCAAGCTCACCGACCGCGAACAGGAGATCATGGCACTGTTTGCCGAACGCGCCGGTGACACCATTCCGCGGCATGAACTGACCGGCCAGGAAGGTGATGTCGGCGAACGCACGATAGACGTTCAGATCAACCGCCTGCGGCGCAAGATCGAACAGGATCCGGCCAATCCGGTCTGGCTGCAGACCGTGCGCGGCATCGGCTACAAGCTCAGCATCGAATAGCTGCGCTGCAAAAGCCGCGGCAGGGATAACAAAAGCCGATGAAATCCCCCACGAAAAAGCTCTTCCGCTGGCTTGCACACCGCATGCCGAAAGGGCTTTATGCGCGATCGCTCATCATCATCATCGCACCGATGGTGCTGTTGCAGACGGTAATTGCCTATGTCTTCATGGAACGACACTGGCAGATGGTCACCGAACGCCTGTCCACCGCCGTTGTGCGCGATATCGCTGCCATTATCGATATTCTGGAAACCTATCCGCAGGAACCCGGCTACGACAACCTGATCCGCATCGCCCAGCAGCGGCTGGCGCTCAACATTTCCATCCTGCCACCCGATCCCCTGCCGCCGCCCGGCCCAAAACCCTTTTTCGCCATTCTCGATTACTTCCTGAGCGAAGAAATCACCCGCCAGATCAACCGGCCGTTCTGGGTTGATACGGTGGGCGATTCCGACCTCATCGAAATCCGCATCAAGCTGGATGACAAGGTCTTGCGCGTCTTTGCTCGCCGCAGCCAGGCCTATGCCTCCAATACCGGTATCTTCCTCACCTGGATGGTCGGCACGGCACTGGTGCTGCTCATCATCGCCATTGCCTTCCTGCGCAACCAGATCAAGCCGATCCAGCAGCTTGCCGAAGCAGCCGAAAGTTTTGGCAAGGGACGCCCGATGCCGGAAGGCTTCCAGCCGGGCGGCGCGCAGGAAGTGCGCCGCGCCGGCATGGCCTTCATCCAGATGCGCGCACGCATCGAGCGCCAGATCGAACAGCGCACCGCCATGCTGTCGGGCGTAAGCCACGACTTGCGCACGATTCTCACCCGTTTCAAGCTGCAACTCGCGCTTGCCGGCCAGTCCATCGATACCGAACCGCTCAATCAGGACATTGCCGACATGCAGACCATGCTGGAAGGCTATCTTGCCTTCGCACGTGGAGAAGGCTCGGAAGAACCGGCTGACTTCGACATGCAGCGTCTGTGCGAAAAGCTTGCCAATGAAGCGCGCCTGCGCGATCGCGGCTTCAAATACAGCATCAAGGGCGACCCCCGGCTGCATGTTCGCCCCAATGCCTTTTCACGCCTGGTCGGCAATCTGGTTTCCAACGCCTTCCGTCACGCCAGCAATGTTGAACTGGGCGTCACGCATGGTGACGGCTGGCTGACCATCATTGTCGATGATGATGGGCCGGGCATTCCGAAAGACCGGCGCGAGGATGTCTTCAAGCCCTTTGTCCGCCTTGATGAAGCGCGAACGCAGGATTCGGGCGGCACGGGCGGGCTTGGCCTTGCCATTGCGCGTGACATAGCCCGCAGTCATGGCGGCGATATCGAGCTTCAGGATTCCCCATTGGGCGGCCTGCGCGCCATCATCCGCATCCCGGCCTGATCATCCGCGATTGATCAACTGCGCCGCCATATAGCCAAGGGCGGTTGCCGCAAGACAGACCATGACGGAAATGGCTACATTGAGCAGGGCGCGCTCCGGCTGACCAAGGCGCAGCAGCTCGAATGTCTGCAGGCTGAACGAGGAAAAGGTGGTAAAACCGCCGCAGACCCCGACCATGAAGGCAAGCCGCCACACTTCCGGCAGCGGGAAACGTCCAGTCGGAAACGTGAGCATGCCGAAGAAGGAAATAAGGAATGAACCGGCAATATTGATGCCGATCGTGCCCCACGGCAGGTCACGGCTGACATGCGCCATCAGCAGGCCTATCCAGTAGCGCAAAACGCTTCCCAGAGCCCCGCCTGCTGCCACGGCCAGTGTTGCCTGCATTGTCTTGTTCCAGCCTGTCCTGATGAGACCTTGCGCTTAAAACAGTTTGCCACCATTCGGCACCGGCTTGTCAATCGCAGCCAGCACGACATCGCCATTTTCATCCGGCAGCCCGAGCGTCAGCACTTCCGACATGAACGGCCCGATCTGGCGTGGCGGAAAATTGACCACCGCCAGCACCTGCCTGCCAAGGAGGGTTTCCGGCGAATAATGTCTGGTTATCTGCGCCGACGAGCGCTTCACCCCGATCTTGTCGCCAAAATCGATTTTCAGCTTGAAGGCAGGCTTGCGCGCTTCCAGAAAAGGCTGAACATCGATGATCGTGCCGGAGCGGATATCGACCTTTTCAAAATCATCCCAGCTTATTGTCTTGTCACTCAATTGCCGTTCCCCAGAGAAATTGTGAGAGCCATTGTGAAGACACTGTCTCTTATGGGTGAAGAGACGCGACAGGACAAGGCACCATGTCGTGCATCCATCCGGAATGGACGCACGGTGCAGATAGTGCATGAGGCAGATCAGGCACGTCCAACGGTCTCAAAAACCACGCTGTCGAGCGCCTCGCGCGCACCAACACCTGACCAAACCACGAACTGGAAGGCCTGGAAATAGGTTTCGCAAGCTTCCAGCGCTGCCGAAAGCAGCACTTCAACCTGACGGCTGGTTGGCTCAACCCCACCCGCCAGCAACAGGGACTGGCGATACATGATCACGCCTTCCTGCTGCCAGAGATCGAAATGGCCCATCAGCAGTTTTCCATTGATCAGGGACAACAGGCGCATCACTTCATTGACGCGCGGTTCTGACACCTTGATGTCAAAGGCGCAGGCCAGATGCAGCGCCTCGAAATCTTCCATCCATGAAAACGAGATATGATAATCGCTCCAGCTCCCCGCCACTGAAATAGCGATCTCGTCATCACCAGTGCGTTCAAATGTCCAGTCGTTTGAATGCGCAACCTGCTCGATCACATCGACCGGATGTGCTTCGCGTGCGAATTCAAGCTCTAATAGACTCATGTCCAATTCCTGTTCTCGGAAACACATGCAAGTCGCGTTTCCAGATAACCGACCAGCAATATTTGCCTGCCGATACCCGCATCAAAGCAAACCCCGCTTGAAATACAGGCATGAATTAATAGGTCGAGGAACTGGCATGCCTGACAGCATGCAGCGCCTCAATGACACACGCACATACGCAACTGATACTGGAAAGCAGGCGAACGCTGCGGTACTCGCAAACCCCTCTCGCCGCTGCCTACATGATACTGTTACGAATCATGTAGTGTTTTCAGTCTATTGAAGAGAGTCACGAACACCAGCCCCTTTTCAAAAAACCAACATGAAAGCATGTGGATAGTTCGGGCTGCAGACCGCCACCCTTGCCTTAAGCGACTCTAAGACAAGGGTTTTTGGCAGATGGGGCCTGTGAATAAAAATCAGGAATTATTTTTGCTTTTTGCCGCAGAAGCTGTGTTTTTTGCCGTTTTTGTTTCACTGGCAGCTTCAAGTTTGGCAATGCGCGCTTCAAGTGCCTCGATTTTTGCCAGAAGCGCGCTGTTTTCCGTCCGCGCCTTGATCGCCAGTTCGCGCACGGCCTCGAAATCTTCTCGCTGCACGACATCAAGCGCATTCAGCACGCGCTCGCTCTGCGAACGCAGTGCGGTTTCCACCTCGCGGCGCACCCCCTGCGCAGCCCCTGCTGCATCGGTCACAAGCTTGGCGAGTTCATCGAGAACCCGGTTTGGTCCGCTGGTCATGGTCGTCTTCCCTATTTTCGCTGCGGGCTCACGCAAAGCCTGTACAGGAAATAGGGCTGTCTTCCCCGTGATGCAAGCATGCTGATGAAGTCTGGCGCTTGACCGCACGCAATTCGTCCAGCATGGTCACGCGCAAACTGGAGTGATTTCATGATCGAAACCCAAATGCCGACCGTGCTGCATTCTGGCCTTGCCTTTCCGGATATTGACCCGGTGATCTTTTCCATTGGTCCTTTTGCGGTGCACTGGTATGGGCTCGGCTATGTCGTGGGCATCCTGTTTGCATGGTGGTATGGCAAGAAACTGCTGCGCACCAACCGGCTGTGGGCCAACAATGAACCACCCATGCCGCCGGAGGCGCTTGACGATTTCGTGCTGTGGGCAGCCCTTGGCGTCGTGCTTGGCGGCCGTCTTGGCTATGTGCTGTTTTACAATTTCTCCTTCTATCTTGCTCATCCGCTGGAAATTCCCGCCGTGTGGGACGGCGGCATGTCCTTTCATGGCGGCATCATCGGCACCACCCTAGCCATGATCCTGTTTGCCCGCGCACGCAACATCCGCATCTGGAGCATGTTCGACACCATTGCCGCCGGCGTGCCGGTTGGTCTTGGCATTGTGCGCATTGCCAATTTCATCAATTCCGAACTCTGGGGCCGGGTCAGCGACGTACCCTGGGCCGTCTATTTCCCCAATGGCGGCCCGCTGCCGCGCCATCCAAGTCAGCTCTACGAATCCGCCCTTGAAGGCCTTGTCCTGTTTCTCGTCCTTTTCCTGCTGATCTGGGTCGGAAACCAGCTCAGGAAACCCGGTTTCGTAGCCGGCGCCTTTGTGACCGGCTATGGCCTGGCGCGCATCATTGTCGAATTCTACCGCGAACCAGATGCACAGATCGGCTATCTGTTCGGTGGTTGGCTCACCATGGGCATGGTGCTTTCGCTGCCGATGGTGCTGCTTGGCATCTGGGCCATGCTGCGCGCGAACCGGGCTGCCAAACATGCCTGATCTGCCAAACATGTCCGACCTGAAACAACGTCTCAAACGTCTCATTGCCACGACCGGGCCAATCAGCGTGGCCGACTATATGGCGGCCTGCCTTGGCGACCGCGACAGCGGCTATTACACCACGCGCGACCCCTTCGGGCGCGAAGGGGATTTCATCACCGCGCCTGAAATAAGCCAGATGTTTGGCGAGCTGATTGGCATCTGGTGCCTTGGCATATGGGATGCGCTGGGCCGCCCCGACAATGTGGTGATCTGCGAAATCGGCCCCGGACGCGGCACGTTGATGAGCGATCTTTTGCGCACCATCAGCAAGCTTGCACCTGATCTCGTGAAAACGGCCAAGATAGCCATGATCGAGACCAGCACGCGCCTGGCCGCACAACAGCGCGAAAGACTGGCACACAGTGGCGCCCGCATTGAATGGTTTGAGCGTTTCGGCGCCATTCCGGCCGGGCCGCTGATCCTTGTCGCCAATGAACTGTTCGACGCCATTCCGATCCGCCAGTTTGTCAAGCTTCAGGGCAGGTTTGTCGAGCGTATGGTGGCGCTCGATGCAGCAGGCAATCTGCATTTTGCCAGCGGCGCCGGCGGCATTGATCCGGCCCTGCTGCCAAAGGGCCATGAACATGCGCCCGACGGCACGATTTTTGAGGCAGCCCCTGCCCGCACGGCATTGATGCAGGAAATTGCCCTGCGCATTGCCGAACAGCGCGGTGCGGCCCTTGCCATTGATTATGGCCATCTGGAAAGTGGCTTTGGCGACACGCTGCAGGCCATGCTCAAACATGCCTATGACGATGTCTTTGCCCATCCGGGCGAGGCGGATCTGACCAGTCATGTCGATTTTGCCGTTCTGGAACAGACCGCGCGCAATTGCGGCCTTGTCACCGGCATGATGACGCAGGGGGAATTCCTGCTCGCCATGGGCCTGCTTGACCGTGCCGGACGGCTGGGGGCGGGCCGCGACGCCACCTTTCAGGAACGGATTCGCGCTGATGTCGAGCGTCTGGCTGCCCCCGACCAGATGGGCGATCTGTTCAAGGTTCTCTCTGTCTGCGACCCTGCAACGCGGAATTTTCCCTTTCAGTCATGAAACATGACTGTAAAATACCGGCTGCATTGCCAAGGCCGCTTCTCCGGCGTGGGACAGGAAAGCGGCAATTGACAAGCTTGCCTACCTCCCCCACCATCCCACGACATTTGACTTGAAAGAGCCTTCATGACCGACAAGCCTCAACCGCTTCACTCGCCATTGCTGCATGGCCCGGCCGGAAAGGCTGGCTATCGCATTGCGCATGGCTTTTTCAACCGGATCGGCGGCGTGTCCGAAGGCATCTATGCCGGGCTGAATGTCGGCAGCGGCTCCAATGACAATCCCGCGCATGTGGCCGAAAACCGCCGCCGCGTGGCAGAAACGCTTGGCGTCGCACCGGACCATCTTCTCACCGTTCATCAGGTTCACTCGCCGGATGTGGTCACCGTACGCGAACCCTTTGGACCGGAACGCCCCAAGGCTGATGCCATGGTCACCAATGTTCCGGGCATTGCCATTGGCGCCCTGTCTGCCGATTGCGGCCCGGTGCTGTTTGCCGATCACAAAGCCGGCGTCATCGGCTCTGCCCATGCCGGCTGGCGCGGTGCGCTTTCCGGCGTTCTGGAAAACACCATCGAGGCCATGATTGCGCTGGGTGCCCGGCGCGAGAACATTGTCGCCGTGCTTGGCCCGGCCATCGGCCCCGACCATTACGAGGTCGGCCCGGAATTTTATCAGCAGTTCCTCAGTCATAATGTCGATTATGCCCGTTATTTCGCTTCATCCGGCAAGGATGAGCACAAGATGTTCGACCTCTGGCAATTCATAGCCGACCGGCTCAATGCGGCAGGCGTAAGGGGAGAGGCGCTGCGTCAATGCACCTATGCCGACGAAGCGCGCTTTTATTCCTACCGTCGCACCACACACCGCAAGGAACCGGATTACGGACGCCAGATTGCCGCCATTGCCATCATTCAGGATTAAAGGGAGATCTTAATGGCCCTTCACTTCGAGCCGGAAGAATTCGCCGCCCGTCGCGACCGACTGATCTTGAAGATGGAAGAAGAAAAGCTGGACGCGCTTTTGCTGTTCTCGCAGGAAAGCATGTATTGGCTGACCGGCTATGACACATTCGGCTTTTGCTTCTTCCAGTGTCTCGTGGTCAAGTCTGATGGTTCGATGGTGCTGATGACCCGATCGGCCGATCTGCGTCAGGCCCGCCATACATCGAATATCGACGAAATCGTGGTCTGGACAGACCGTGCCAATGCCAATCCGGCGGCCGATCTGCGCAATCTCCTGAGTGAACTTGATCTTCTGGGCGCGCGCATCGGTATTGAATATCAGACCCATGGCCTGACCGGCGCCAATGCGCGCCGCCTTGACGAGCAATTGACCAGTTTTGCCACGCTGCATGACGCCTCCGGCATGATCGACAGCCTGCGCGTGCTCAAAAGCCCGGCCGAAATCGCCTATGTCCGGCGCGCCGCCGCCCTGAGTGATGATGCGCTGGATGCCGCAATCAGGCTCACCCGTGCAGGTGCCGACGAGGCTGACATTCTCGCTGCCATGATGAGCGCCAACTTTGCCGGCGATGGCGATTATCCAGCCAATGAATATATTATCGGTTCGGGTGCCGACGCACTGCTTTGCCGCTACAAGTCTGGCCGACGCAAGCTCGACGAAAACGACCAGCTCACGCTCGAATGGTCGGGGGTTTTCCGTCATTACCACGCCCCGATGATGCGCACGCTGATTATCGGCAAGCCCACATTGCAACATCAGAAGCTTTATACCGCCGCCCGGGAGGCGCTGCAGGCGGTGGAAGCGGCCATGGTGCCCGGCAACACTTTTGGCGACGTGTTCGAGGCTCATGCGCGCACCATGGAGGCGCATGATCTGACCCGTCACAGGCTCAATGCCTGCGGCTATTCTGTCGGTGCGCGCTTCACGCCGTCATGGATGGATCCGCAGATGTTTTATGCCGGCAATCCCGAGACCATCCAGCCGGACATGACCTTGTTCGCGCACATGATCATCATGGATTCCGATAGCGGGACCGCCATGACGCTTGGCCAGACCTATCTCACAACAAATGGCCCTGCCGTGCCATTATCCCGCCATTCTCTTGATATGATTGTCAAATGATGTGCGATCAGCGATAGTCTCGCAATTCCGGGTTTGCGGAGCAGGCCCGGGATCCATTAATGTGATGCAAATGGTACAGACTGGCGATCTGCCGCGTTGAGGAGCTTCAAGCCGGACATGATCAAGGTACGTCTCTCTGTCATGCTTTTGCTGGCTGGATTTCTGGTCGCCTGTAACAGTACGGAATCCACCCTGAATGTTCAGGGCCAGACTACAGGCGAACAGACCACGGCCGCAGCAGCCACGCCCCCCGCCGGCGCAAGCCCGGCAGCAGCCGCGCCACAGGCATCAGCCATGCTCAAGCCCGGCAAGCTGCAGATTGCGCCTCTGGTCGGCGCGCCCGTCAATATCGTCACGCCGCTCACCCATCGCATGAATGATGTCGCCAAGACCAAGGGCATTGTGCTGGCTGGCAGCAATGACAAGGATGCGGCCTATGTCATCCGCGGCTATTTCTCGGCGCTTGCCGAAAACAACCAGACCACCATTCTCTATGTCTGGGACATCACGGATGCAGCAGGCAACCGTCTTCATCGCATTCAGGGTCAGGAAAAGGTGCCAGGAGCTGCAGCCGACTCATGGAGCGTCGTCACACCGGCAACCATGCAGGCGATCGCCGATAAAACCATGCAGGAATATGCGAGCTGGTTTGCAGCAAACAAGGCTTGACCGCATGATTGCGGGACTTTCCGCAACCAGACATCATGCAAAAGGGAAAAAGATCACGGAAAAGTTGCACTGTTAATTTTTTTGCAATGATTGTGATCGGACGGGACTTGCAATCGCCATGACTCTTTGCGATAGCCCCAGCATCCTAAAGACAGACAGGCTGCAGCATATCGCCGCCTTGCATCAAACGGGCGAATGCGTGGTTTCGAGGTTTTTAGCAGAGCAGTTTAGGGCGCATTCATTCTGTCCCGGGCTGCGTCGAAACGAGAGTGTGTCTTCCAAAGGTGGGAACCGGTTTTGGAACAGAGACATGCGTCAAAACGGAATTTAGAGCATTCTGCATGTTCCCGTTCAATGAGGAATGCCCTAAGCGCGACTGCATCGGTGTCAGAGGCAAAATATGAAACTTTTCGCAGGCAACTCCAACCGGGTTCTTGCCGAATCCGTTGCTGAATATCTCAAAATACCGCTCGGCCAGGCGAGTGTCCGTCGGTTCGCCGATCAGGAAATCTTCGTCGAGATCCAGGAAAACGTCCGCGGCGAAGACGTGTTTGTCCTGCAATCGACCTCCTATCCGGCCAATGACCACCTGATGGAGCTGTTGATCATGATCGATGCGCTGCGCCGCTCCTCAGCCCGCCGCATCACCGCCGTGATCCCCTACTTCGGTTATGCCCGTCAGGATCGCAAACCCGGCCCGCGCACGCCGATCTCGGCCAAGCTCGTTGCCAACCTCATCACCGAAGCCGGCGCAAACCGCGTTCTGACACTTGACCTGCATGCTGGTCAGATCCAAGGCTTCTTCGATATCCCCACAGACAATCTCTATGCCGTTCCGGTCATCGCCCGCGACGTGAAGGCAAATTACCCGACCGGCAACTGCATGGTCGTTTCGCCAGACGTCGGCGGCGTGGTGCGCGCCCGCTCGCTGGCAAAGCGCATTGATGCGCAGCTTGCTATTGTTGACAAGCGCCGTGAACGTCCGGGGGAATCGGAAGTCATGAACGTCATCGGCGATGTCTCCGGCAAGGACTGCCTGCTGTTCGACGATATCGTCGATTCCGGCGGCACGCTCTGCAACGCAGCCGAAGCCCTGCTGAAAAAGGGCGCCAACAGCGTCACCGCCTATATCACCCACGGTGTTCTGTCGGGTGGTGCAGTTGCCCGCATTGCCGCTTCCAAGCTGAAAGAGCTGGTCATCACCGACTCCATCCAGCCAACCGCAGCCATCAACGACACGCCCAATATCCGCGTTCTGTCGATTTCCGGCCTGATCGGCGAGGCAATCGCCCGCACGGCTGCCGAGCAGTCGGTTTCAAGCCTGTTCGACTGATCAGGTAGACAGCAACCAATCAAAGGCCGCCGTCCTGACACCAGGGCGGCGGCTTTTATCGCTGTCTTTTGGCCTGCCCCTTGACAGCGCCCTGCCCTATTCCGCAGCCGTACCTGCCTCAGCCTGTTCATCCGGCGCATTGGGATCACCCGGCGCGGTCTCGCAGCCCAGATCCGGGAAATTGACAATCCGCATGCCCTTGAAATCGGTGCGCACGACCAGAAGCCCGCGTTCCTCAAAATAGGTGATGAGCCTGCGCGCCCGGCTCAGCGAATGCGTGCCATAGGCGCGCGCCAGTGCCGCATCCGACGGGCATGGCGCACCAGTCACTGCAGCCTGCGCGACAATCAGGAACACGCCCTGCACATCATCGGTGAGGCTTTCCGACAGTTGCAGCGCCTTTTGCCACGTGTCGCTTTCCGCCACCTCGCCTGCAATGCTGGCCTGCGCGACAGCCAGCCTGCGCCGGAAGGCCGGCAAGGCCAGTGGTTCGCCCGGAACACGGTGAATGCGGCAGCGCACCAGAAAATCCTGATAAAGCACGGCCACCGAACGGAACGGCGCTTCCGGATCATCAACGATCTCGCGCATGACCTTGTCGAGCAGTTCTTCGCGCTCTGCCTCGACAATATCCGGGAAAAGCGGGGCCTGTTCCGGCTCTGCCTCAGGCTTCGGTTTTGCAACCTGTGCCAGAATTTCTGCCGTTGAGGGTGGCGGCGGCGGTGGGGGCGTGCGGCGCACGACGGTGCGGATTTCTTCCGGCGCCGGCGTGAAGATCAGTTCGCGTGCATCATCCGGCGCCTCCGGCAACGGCATCAGCTTGGGCGAAGATGAACGCGCCGAAGTTTCAACCTTGCCAATGCGGATCGGCAGCGGACGGCGCGAGAGCGCTGGCCCAAGCGCCACAAAATGCCCGCGCTCAAGATCGCGGAACATTTCCGCCTGCCGTCGTTCCATGCCAAGCAGATCGGCCGCACGCGCCATGTCGATATCAAGGAAAGTGCGCCCCATCAGGAAGTTGGAGGCTTCCGCAGCCACATTCTTGGCAAGCTTGGCAAGACGCTGGGTCGCGATCACCCCAGCAAGGCCGCGCTTGCGCCCGCGGCACATCAGATTGGTCATGGCGCCAAGCGAAAGCTTGCGCGCTTCATCCGACACTTCACCGGCTGCGGCTGGCGCAAAAAGCTGCGCTTCATCGACCACAACCAGCATCGGGTACCAGTAATCGCGTTCGGCATCGAACAGCCCGCCGAGAAAGGCCGCCGCCGAGCGCATCTGCTGTTCGACATCCAGACCTTCCAGGTTGAGCACGACGGAAACGCGGTGCTGGCGAATGCGTCCGGCAATGCGGGTCAGTTCCGCCTCGCTGCGGACTGCATCCACGACAACATGGCCAAAACGGTCGGCCAGCGTGACAAAATCCCCTTCCGGATCAATCACGCATTGCTGCACCCATTGCGCGCTCTGTTCGAGCAGGCGGCGCAACAGATGCGACTTGCCGGAGCCGGAATTGCCCTGGACAAGAAGGCGCGTGGCGAGCAGTTCTTCCAGATCAAGCATGGCCGGTTTGCCGCCGCCAAGTGCCGCCGTGGCCGCACTGCCGCCCGCAACTGTACCCATGTCGATACCGACCTGCATCTCGCCTCCCGGGAATTGGTTGAAATCATTGCGAAGACATGACGACTCGCAAGCCGAGCCCGTCCACGGGGGAACCGCTTAACATTTTTGTTTGATGTGATACCACCCTTGATGGGTAAAAGCCCACAGAAGCTCTCTTGCGACTTGCGTTGGATGGCCCTTTGCTCTATAGCACCGCCATCCGCGTAGACACCCTTGGAGGCAACGCGGAAATGAAACGGCCCGGCCTGTCAGACATGAAAGGCTGAAGGGGCTGTTTCATGTCGTTTGCTGTTTCAGCCTGAAGCGGTCGGACGACTCTCCAGCAACTTTGAAAGGACATGCCATGAGCAAACCATATGTGCTCAAGGCCGAACTGCGTACCCGGGTAGGTAAGGGGTCCTCCCGTGAACTGCGTCGCAACGGCCTGATTCCTGCAGTCATCTATGGCGACAAGCAGGAGCCACTCCCGATCGCTGTTTCCTACAAGGACATCTACTACAAGATCCATGGCGGCGGTTTCAAGACCACGGTTGCCACGATCGAAGTAGATGGCAAGAAGATTCAGGTTCTGCCGAAGGACTATCAGCTCGATCCAGTCCGCGACTTCCCGCGCCATGTCGACTTCCTGCGCGTTTCCGCAAAGTCGGTTGTTCATGTCAACGTTCCGGTTCACTTCAAGAACGAAGAAGCCGCTCCTGGCATCAAGCGCGGTGGCGTTCTCAACGTCGTTCGTTACGAAGTTGAGCTGATCGTTCCTGCCAATGCAATTCCGGACGCAATCGAAGTTGACCTCACCGGCCTCGAAATCGGTGACACGGTTCACATTTCGGCTGTGAAGCTGCCGGAAGGCGTCACCCCTGCCATCCAGGACCGCGACTTCACCATCGCCACCATCGCAGCGCCGGCCGGCCTGAAGGCTGACGAAGAAGCTGCTGGCGAAGAAGCAACCAAGGAAGGCGAATAATCGCTTTCTGAAGGCAGGAGGAGCCCATCCATGCTGCTCATTGCAGGTCTTGGCAATCCGGGCTCCAAATATGCGCATAACCGGCACAATATCGGTTTCATGGCGGCGGATGAAATATTCCGCCGCCATCGCTTTTCCAACTGGCAGAAGAAATTCCAGGCCGAAATCGCCGATGGCGTCATCGACGGCGAAAAGGTGCTGCTGATCAAGCCGCAAACCTTCATGAACCTCTCCGGTCAGGCGATTGGCGAGGCCATGCGTTTCTACAAGCTTACCCCGGCTGATCTTGTCGTCATCTATGACGAGCTTGATCTGCAGCCCGGCAAGTTGCGGCTGAAGACCGGCGGCGGCTCTGGCGGCCATAACGGCATCAAATCCATCGATGCCCATCTGCAATCCTTCCCCGGCGGACAGAATTACCGGCGCATGCGCCTTGGCATTGGCCATCCGGGTGCGAAAGAACTGGTGCATAATCATGTGCTGGGCGATTTCGCCAAGGCTGATCAGGAATGGCTCGACAAGCTACTTGGCGCTGTCGCAGACAATATCGGCCTTCTTGCCCGGCACGAGGATTCAAGCTTCATGAACCGCGTGGCGCTTGCCATGGGCGACGGCAATCAGCGACAGAATGGCAGCAAGGCGGACACGCAACCAAGGCCTGCGCCGAAAGCGCAAAGCCATATCCGTCAGGCGCGCCAGATCAGGCCAGACCTCCCGCAAAGCGGCCCGATGGCGGAGATGCTGAAAAAGCTTTTTGGCAAAAAAGATTAGGCTGCTTTCAACCGCACAGCCTGTGTGCCTCTTGACGCTTCCTATCTCCATGTCGCATAGCGACAGCAAATCATTCTATTCAGACAGGTGAGATCATGGGTTTTAAATGCGGCATCGTTGGTCTGCCCAATGTTGGCAAATCGACGCTCTTCAACGCGCTGACTAAGACAGCCGCGGCACAGGCTGCAAACTATCCGTTCTGCACCATTGAACCGAATACGGGCGAAGTTGCGGTTCCTGATCCGCGTCAGGCAGAAGTGGCTCGTATTGCCGGCTCAAAGGAAATCATCCCGACCCGCATCAATTTCGTCGATATTGCCGGCCTCGTGCGCGGTGCATCGAAGGGCGAGGGTCTTGGCAACCAGTTCCTCGCCAATATCCGCGAGGTTGATGCCATCGTGCATGTGCTGCACTGCTTTGAAAATGACGACATTACCCATGTCGAAGGCCGCATCGATCCAGTCTCGGACGCACAGACGGTTGAAACAGAACTGATGCTGTCTGACCTTGAAAGCATCGAGCGGCGCATCGTGCAGATACGCAAGCGCGCAACCGGCAAGGACAAGGAAGCACTCAACGTCCTGCCGGTCATGGAAAAGGCGTTGGAGCTGTTGCAGAACGGCCAGCCCGTCCGCATGATGCTGAAGGACATTTCGCCTGAGGATCTCGTCATCCTGAAGGGGCTTAATCTCCTCACCTCCAAGCCCGTGCTTTATGTCTGCAATGTCGCCGAAAGCGATGCAGCCACCGGCAATGAATTCACCGCTGCCGTGGAAAAGATGGCCGCCGAGCAGAGCGCGGAAACCGTCATCATTTCAGCGGCAATCGAGGCTGAGGTGGCCCAGCTTCCCGATGAGGAGGCCAAGGAATATCTGCAGGCCATGGGCCTTGAAGAACCGGGCCTCGACCGCCTGATCCGCGCGGGCTACAAGCTGCTTGATCTGATTACCTATTTTACCGCAGGGCCAAAGGAAACCCGTGCCTGGACGATCCGTCGCGGTACCAAGGCCCCTGCTGCTGCCGGTGTCATCCATACCGATTTTGAACGCGGTTTCATCCGCGCCCAGACCATCGCCTATGAAGACTATATCAAGTATAATGGCGAAGTCGGCGCCAAGGAAGCAGGCAAGGCACGCGACGAAGGCAAGGAATATGTCGTCCAGGACGGCGATGTGATGCTGTTCCGCTTCAATACCTGATTGATCGGGCTGCTCCTTGCAGCGGCCCTTTCTTTGTCGCTTCATCGGAGGAGTTCAGGGTGACAGGATCCCAACCGGAATATGCTTTTGAAGACATGGTGGAGGGGCTGAAATTGCCCTTTGGCGCGCATCAGGTCAGCAAGGAAGCCATTATCGAATTTGCCAGCATCTATGATGCGCAACCCTTTCATCTGGACGAGGAAGCCGGCAAGGCAAGTGTTCTGGGCGGTCTGGCTGCCTCTGGCTGGCATACGGCCGCGCTGGTGATGCGCATGATTCATGATGCCTATCTCGGCAGATCCCGCGTTCAGGGTGGGCCCGGCGTCGAATTTCTGCGTTGGAAGCGTCCGGTCCTGGCCGGTGATACGTTAAGCGGTGTTTCCACGGTCATTGAACGACGCGTACTCAAATCACGCCCCCATCTCGGACTGGTGCGCTTTTACCATGAAGTGGTCAATCAGAACGACATGGTTGTCTGTGAAATGCAGAACCCCGTCATCTTTGAGCTGCGCGATCAACCGCAGCCGGGAGCCGCGCAATGAGCACGTTTGACAACTATATCGGCAGGGAAGTCGTGCTCGGCGAGCATCTCTTCACCGCCGACGACATCATCACCTTTGCCTTGAAATATGATCCGCAGCCGTTTCACACCGATCCGGAAGCCGCCAGAAATTCCCTGTTCGGCGGGCTTTGCGCTTCCGGCTGGCACACAACGGCCGTGTTCATGCAGCTCAATGTCGAATTCATCAAATCCGTTATCAAAGAGTGCATCAGGAATGGCGAAACGCCGCCAACATTCGGCCCCTCGCCTGGCATTGAAAATCTGAGCTGGATAAAGCCGGTCTTTGCCGGCGACAGGCTTACCTATTTCCAGAAGGTAGTTTCCGTGCGCCCGCTGACCTCGCGACCGGGCTGGTCAATGATCGCAATGACCCCCCGCGCCATCAATCAGCATGGCGAGGATGTGCTACGCTTTGACAGCGCGGCCATGATCAGGCTGCCCGCATAGACAGGCCCGGCATTGCCGGGCTTTGCCTTGACGCATCTCCGCAGCGATCAGTCACCTTCAAATGCAACCAGCGTGCGCACCGGAATGCCTAGTGCTTCCAGTTTCCTGCGTCCGCCAAGATCCGGCAGATCGATGATGAAACAGGCGGCCACGATTTCCGCCCCCATCTGCTGCAGGAGCTTGGCCGCAGCCTCCGCCGTGCCGCCGGTTGCAATCAGATCATCGACCAGCACGATGCGCTCTCCCTTGTTGATGGCGTCGCGGTGCATTTCCATTTCGTCAATGCCATATTCCAGACTATAGGCTATGCGCACCGTATCGCGCGGCAGCTTGCCCTTCTTGCGGATCGGCACGAAACCGGACGACAACTGATGCGCAATCGCGCCACCCAGAATGAAGCCGCGCGCTTCAATACCTGCAACCTTGTCGATGCAGTTGCCGGCAAATGGATAGACCAGCTCATCAACCGCGCGCCGAAAAGCCTGTGCATCCCCCATCAATGTGGTCACATCACGAAACTGCACACCCGGCTTCGGATAATCCGGGATCGTTCTGATTGCGTCCTTTAATGAGGCTTTAAAACCAGCTTCCATTGATGTGTCCTTTCCAGTGCAACGCGCGCATGACAAATCGCGGCCATGAGCTGCGTTGCAGATTTTACTGGTTGTCTTCAATCACGATCAGGGCGACGCGCCAATATAATTCTCGTTCAAATCTGCCTTATCAATAGGGCGTCCTGGGCAGCGCAGACAGAGTACAAGGATTAAATGCCCGCAGTCAGGGAACATGCCGCGGATTTGAAGAGGTAACTGTCAGAAGCAAAACCCCTCGTTTTGGATTGCTGTCAAAACGAGGGGGGCTGATCAACTGAAGGCGCCCTGGAGCGCCCTTTCAATGTCCGGACAAGTTTTAGTGCTTCTGGTCAGACCAGATCACGCGCTTGGTGATATAGGCCAGAGCCGCAAACAGCGCCAGGAATATGATGACGCGGAAGCCGGTACGCTTGCGTTCTTCCAGATGCGGTTCAGCTGCCCACATCAGGAAAGCGGCAACGTCACGTGCATACTGGTCAACCGTCTGCGGCGTGCCGTCATCATAGGTCACCTGATCGTCGCTCAATGGTTTTGCCATGGCGAGCGACTTACCTGACATGAAATACGGATTGTAATAGGTACCTTCCGGAATCTGCATGCCAGCTGGCGGCTGCTCGTCATAGC
Source organism: Daeguia caeni (assembly GCF_042653845.1). Classification (NCBI taxonomy): domain Bacteria; kingdom Pseudomonadati; phylum Pseudomonadota; class Alphaproteobacteria; order Hyphomicrobiales; family Brucellaceae; genus Daeguia; species Daeguia caeni. The sequence goes on from NZ_JBHSEL010000048.1 coordinate 39,350, forward strand.
CCGTCAGCAGAGCATGGATATAGTCCGGGCCAGCTTCGTTATACTGGGTGAATATATCGAAGATGAAGGTCGGAAAACCACGCTCGACCGCACGTGCCTTGGCGATCAGCGAGAAATCTGGTGGCACGGCACCATTATTGGCGGCAGCCGCAGCATTGGCGTTCGGGAATGGCGACGGGAAATGATCCGTCGGGATTGCCTTGCGGGTGAACATTTCACCATCCGCATTCGGGCCATCCTGCACTTCATATTCAGCCGCAAATGCCTTTACCTGCTCTGGCGTATAGCCAAGCGCTTCCAGCGTCCGGAATGAAACGAGGTTCAGCGAATGGCAGGCCGAGCAGACTTCCTTGTAAACCTTCAGACCACGCTGCAGCTGTGCCTTGTCATAGGTGCCGAACGGGCCGGCAAAGCTCCACTCTTCCTGTGTCGGCTTCTTGATCGGGAAATGCGTCGGTTCGGCAGCATCGTCCGAAGCTGACGCACCACCCATGGTGATCCCGAGCGCAACCAGCGGAGCAAGACCGAAAGCAGCGATATTTTTGAGGATGTTCTTCATAACTACGTCCTTCATGCTCTCGCTGTATCAGCTTCCGATTTTCACAGGAGCAACGCTGCTCTTGTGCTCGCTCTTTTCCAGAACCGCCTCGGTGATCGAGTTCGGCAGGCGTTTGGGCGTTTCAATCAGACCGAGAACCGGCATGATGATCAGGAAGAAAGCGAAATAGTAGAGCGTGCCGAACTGCGCCAGCGTGGTGTAGATGCCTTCTGCCGGGCGGGAACCAAGCCAGCCGAGAAGAATGGCGTCAGCCACAAAAAGCCAGAAGAACAGCTTGTACCAGGGACGGTAGACGGCCGAACGAACCTTCGACGTATCAAGCCATGGTACGAAGAAGAGAATAGCGATCGAACCGAACATGACCAGAACGCCACCAAGCTTGGAGTCGATCGGGCCAATGTTGAAGGTGATGGCGCGCAGCATCGCATAGAATGGCAGGAAGTACCATTCAGGCACGATATGGGCCGGCGTTTTCAGCGGATCAGCCGGAATATAGTTGTCCGGATGACCGAGGAAGTTCGGCATGTAGAAGATAAAGTAGGCAAAGACGATGAAGAAGACCAGCGCGCCAAAGGCATCCTTGATGGTTGCATAAGGCGTAAATGGTACCGTGTCGGTCTCGGACTTGACTTCAATGCCGGTCGGATTGGTCTGCCCCGTCACATGCAGCGCCCAGATATGCAGGACGACAACGCCCGCAATCATGAACGGCAACAGATAATGCAGCGCGAAGAAGCGGTTGAGCGTCGGATTATCGACAGCAAAACCACCCAGCAGAAGCTGCTGGATCGGCTCGCCGATGATCGGGAAGGCCGTAAAGAAGCCGGTGATGACGGTTGCGCCCCAGAACGACATCTGGCCCCAAGGCAAAACATAACCCATGAAGGCCGTTGCCATCATCAGGAAGAAGATGACCACGCCAAGGATCCACAGAAGCTCACGTGGCGCCTTGTAGGAGCCGTAATAGAGGCCGCGGGCAATGTGCAGATAGACTGCGATGAAGAAGAACGACGCACCGTTGGCATGCATATAGCGGATGAGCCAGCCGGAATTGACGTCGCGCATGATGCGCTCGACCGAATTGAACGCGATGGTCGTCTCTGCCGCATATTGCATGGCCAGAACGACACCGGTCAGGATCTGCGCAACCAGCATGAAAGTCAGGATGCCACCGAAGGTATACATATAGTTGAGGTTGCGCGGCGTCGGATAGGCCACGAATGAATCATACATCAGACGCGGCAGAGGCAGGCGTTCGTCCACCCATTTCTCGATGCCGGTCTTCGGTGTGTATGTGGAGTGTCCACCACTCATATTATCTCTCCCCAAGACCCATTAACCGATCTTGATGACCGTATCGGAAGTGAAGGTGTATTGTGGAATGTGCATGTTTTCCGGCGCCGGTCCGGAACGGATACGTCCTGCCGTATCATAGGTCGAACCGTGGCATGGGCAGAACCAGCCGCCAAAGGAGCCGGATTCACCCAGCGGCACGCAACCAAGATGCGTGCAGACGCCAATCATGACAATCCAGTTTTCCCGTCCCTCACCCGCAGAGCGGGCCAGATCGGTTGCCTCTGCGTCAAGCGGAAGATTGGCATTGCGCGCTGCGATGTCCTTCAGCTCAGACAGGGCAGTCGCCTTGGCCTCTTCGACTTCCTTGGCAGTTCGGTTCCGGATGAAAACCGGCTTGCCGCGCCATTTGACGGTCAGCGACGCGCCTTCCGCGAGCGAGGAAACGTCGACCTCAATGGATGCGGCAGCAAGGGTGGAAGCGTCGGGACGCATCTGGTCGATAAACGGCCATGCCAAACCACCGACGCCAACGACACCCGCCATTCCTGTCGCAATATACAGAAAATCACGCCGTGTCGGCTCAGCCGTGTCGTGTGCGCTCACGTGCCAATTCCTTTTCAATCTGCATGTTCAATTGAACTCTCCCCTCGTCTTGCTTGCACCCAAGCACAGATGCCCCACGGGTACCCGCGAGACGATATTCCCTCCATTTCAGCTATCGGTTTATGCGGGTAAAAATGGCTTGTCCAGCCACCAAGCCCCGGGACGGCACCATGTCGCAGGCGTTTGAGCCCTTCCTGCCTGCAAGTCGCCGCCCGATGAAACAGGCAGGCAGCGTTCAGACATCATTTCAGCCCGTGCGCTCAATTCCCAGAAATCCGCCGGATTGCCGCATCCACAGGCTGGCATAAATGCCGCCAAGCGCGATCAGCTCGTCATGGGTTCCCTGTTCGACAATCCGCCCCTTGTCCATCACCACCAGACGGTCGAGGGCGGCAATTGTGGAAGACGATGCGCAATGGCAATCACCGTCTTGCCCTGCATCAACTGCCTGAGATTTTGTTGAATTGATTCTTCCACAGCCGAATCGAGCGCGGATGTCCCCTCATCCAGGATGAGAATGGGCGCATCCTTCAGAATGGCACGTGCAATGGCAATGCGCTGGCGCTGGCCGCCGGAAAGCTTTACCCCGCGTTCCCCAACATAGGCGTCATAGGCGCGCCGGCCTTGAAAATCTTCCAGACTGGCGATGAATTCGTCCGCCTCGGCCTGTTCTGCTGCCCGCAACAGATCGGCTTCGGAGGCGTCGCTGCGCGCAAGCATGATATTGTCGCGCAGGGAACGGTGCAGAAGCGCGGTTTCCTGGCTAACCACGGCAAAGGCAGAACGCAGGGAAACCTGCGTGACATCGCGTATGTCCTGCCCGTCAATGCGAATGGCGCCCTTCTCCACGTCATAAAGTCTGAGGATCAGATTGACGAGGGGTGATTTGCCCGCACCCGAATGACCAACCAGTCCGATCCGCTCACCGCCGCGGATCGACAGATTGATACAGATTGATATTGTCCAGCACACCCTTGTTCTTGCCATAGTGAAAGGTCACGTCCTCGATATCGATGCGCCCCTCGCCGACATGCAATGCCGTGGCGCCCGGCCTGTCCTCAAGCCCCAGCGGAGCCGAGACGAGATGCATGGAATTCTCAATCAGCCCGAACTGGCGCAGCATGCCATTGAGCTGCATCATCAACCGCCCAAGCAGCATGTTGAGACGCAGCACCAGCCCCAGCGTGAAAGACACCTGCCCAACCGTAATGGCATCACGCGTCCACAGATCGATCGCGATGGCGGCAACCGCCACGATCATCACGCCGGAAAGCGCCGTGAGCGACACGCGCATGCCCGTCAGCGTGCGCATGAAGGGAAACAGTGCCTTGAGATAGCGTTCAAAGCCGTTGCGCAAATATTTCTCATCCGCATCGGGCGTATTGAGCTTGATGGTCTGGATATTGGAATAGCTGTCGACAATGCGGCCATTGATCATCGAGCCAGCCTCGGCCGATGCTTCCGCCGCCTTGCGCACCCGCGGCAGATAATGTTTCGCAATCACTCCGAAGGCTGCGATCCAGATGAGGACGGCAAGCGCCAGACGCCCGTCGAGCTGACCAACCAGAATGAGCGTCGTCAACGTATAGACGACGAAAAACCACACCACCTGAATGAAGGATTCAATCAGATCGCCAGCGGCCTGCCCGGCCTGCCAGACCTTTGTGGCGATGCGTCCGGCAAAATCATTCTGGAAAAAGGCATAGGACTGGCGCAGCACATAGGCATTGGCCTGCCAGCGGATGAGATTGTAGAAACCGGGCGACAGGGTCTGATCATCGATCAGCGTCGTGATGGCGGTAAACAGCAGGCGACCGACCAGAACCACCAGCGCCATGCACAGAAGCTCCGGCCCCGCGAGTGCAAGCAGGCTCTGCCAGCTGCGCTCCGCGCCAGCGCGGCCAAGCTGGTCGAGAATATCGACAAGCCGCCCGGTGAAATAGAACAGCCCGGCCTCGACCAGCGACACCAGCCCGCTGGTCACGAGTGCAGCGGCAATCGGCCATTTCGCCTGCCGGGCATAGTGCCAGAGAAAAGCCAGCGTCGTTGCCGGCGGGCGCAACTGCTCCGGCGTACGAAACGGATCAATCCAGCGCTCAAACCAGCGGTAAACCATCAGCGCCGTTCCCCGTCTGTGTTCCACCCGGTTCTTCTTCCGTATCAAAACCCAGGAAACCGCCAGACTGGCGCGCCCAAAGGCTGGCATAAATGCCCCCACGTGCAACCAGTTCCTCGTGCGTGCCATCTTCGACAATGCGCCCCTGATCCATGACGATCAACCGGTCGAGGGCTGCGATGGTGGAAAGACGATGCGCAATGGCGATCACGGTCTTGCCCTCCATCAGCGTATTGAGACTGTCCTGAATGGCAGCCTCCACCTCTGAATCAAGCGCCGAAGTTGCCTCATCCAGGATCAGGATTGGCGCATCCTTCAGCATGACCCGCGCAATGGCAATGCGCTGGCGCTGGCCGCCCGACAGTTTCACGCCACGCTCGCCGACATGGGCATCCAGCCCTTGTCTTCCCTTCATGTCTGTCAGCATCGGAATGAACGTATCGGCCTGCGCCTGTTTCAGGGCGCGTTCGACCATTTCCTCGCTCGCATCCGGGCGACCATACATGATATTCTCGCGCACCGAGCGATGCAGCAGCGAGGTGTCCTGCGTCACCATGCCGATATTGGCGCGCAGCGAATCCTGCGTGACCTTTGATATGTCCTGCCCGTCGATCAGGATGCGTCCCTTTTCCAGATCGTAGAAACGCAGCAGCAGATTGACCAGTGTCGACTTGCCGGCACCGGATCGGCCAACCAGCCCGACCTTTTGTCCGGCCGGTATCTTCAGCGTGAGATCATCAATGACGCCCCTGCTCTTGCCGTAATGGAAGGAAACATGGTCGAATTCGAGCTCGCCCCTGGTTACCTTCAGCGGCTTGGCATCCGGCGCATCCACAACCGTATGCGCACGCGAAATGGTGGCCATGCCGTCTTCCACTGTTCCGATATTCTCAAACAGGGCCGATATTTCCCACATGATCCATTGCGACATGCCGTTGAGCCGCAGCGCAAGGCTGATCGAAACCGCCACCGAACCAATCGAGACAATATCGCCCATCCACAGCCAGATGCCGATGGCGCCAACTGCAAACAGCAACAGGCAGTTGATGCCGTAGAGCGAGAAAAAGAACATCGTCACCATGCGCATCTGGCGATGCACCGTGTCGAGAAAAATATCGAGACTTTCGCGCGCATAGGCCTCTTCGCGCGCAGAATGCGAGAACAGCTTGACGGTGGCAATATTGGTGTAGCTGTCGACAATACGCCCGGTCATGGTGGAGCGCGCATTGGCCTGTTCTTCGGAAATGACACGCAGCCGCGGAATGAAATAGCGCAGCAAAAACAGATAGGCCACCAGCCAGGCCGCGAAGGGAACCATCAGCCGCCAGTCTGCCGCAGCCGCAATCAGCAGCGTGCCGGCAAAATAGACCACGACGTAATTGACCACGTCGAGGAGCTTCATCACCGTTTCACGCACCGCAAGCGCGGTCTGCATCAGCTTGGTCGAAATGCGCCCGGCAAATTCATCCTGGAAAAACGCCATCGACTGGCGGATGAGATGGCGATGCATCAGCCAGCGTATCCGCATCGGATAATTGCCAAGCAGCGTCTGGTGGATGATCAGCGAATGCAGCAGCACCACCCCCGGCAGAACCACGAGAATGAGGCCCGCCAGCAAGGCAAGCCGCCAGCCCTCATTGGCCAGAAATGTCTCGCGCGTCTGGTTCGACAACCAGTCGACAATATTGCCGAGAAAACCGAACAGCGACACCTCGATGATGGCGATGATCGACGTGAGCACCGCCATGGCGATGATCCATGGCCAGGCGCCGCGCGTATAATAAAGACAGAATGCAACCAGCGAACGTGGCGGCGTTTCCGGTATCTGATCGGGATAGACTTCGAGTCGATTTTCAAACCACTTGAACATGGCGTTCCTTTTAGGGCAGTTCCATGAAAAGTGGAAACCGCTTTTCCATCCGCAACTGCGAAAAAACAACAGGTCGGGCAATCCAGTCTTTCCCTGAAAAGCTGAATGGCACAATCGCAAAACGGGATTGCAATGATTTAAAAACAAACCGGAGCAGGAACGCATCGTGTCATCACGCTGCCAATGCGGCCAACGGGGCTTGCCCGGCCTGAAATTTCGCGCTAGGCGCCGGACATGGATTTACGTGTCGCCCTTTATCAGCCCGATATTCCCGGCAATACCGGCACCATATTGCGCATGGCCGCCTGCCTCGGCTTTGCCGTTGATATTATCGAGCCCGCCGGTTTTGACATTTCCGACCGCGCCCTCAAGCGCGCCGGCATGGATTATCTCGAACAGGCAGCCCTTACCCGCCATGCAAGCTGGCAGCATTTTGACGACTGGCGCAGGGAAAACGGCCGGCGCATCGTGCTGTTGTCGACCAGGGCGGCCCTGCCCTATACGCGCTATCAGTTCCGGCCCAATGACATCATTCTGTTCGGGCGGGAATCCGCCGGTGTTCCCGACATGGTGCATGAAAGTGCGGATGAACGCCTCATCATTCCGATGGTGCCCGGCACACGTTCGCTTAATCTGGCCGTGAGTGTTGCCATGACCGCAGGCGAAGCATTACGACAGTTGCACGCGCCCGGTTTCTGATCTCAATCCGCCGTTGGCAGGCGGCGCATGGTAAATTCGATCACATCATCAGGCCGTTCGCACCAACTTTCAATCTCTGTCCAATAGGCAGCCCTGGGAAAATTGTCGAACCATTCCCGTGCCTTTTGCCGTGCGGCAAGACTCGGCAGGATGAAGGTCTCGCGCACATAGCCATCGCGTGGCAGACGGCCCCTTGCCTCACGGCTTTTCGCCAATTGCCGGCGCAGGCCATCAAGCGGTGGGCGGGCCGATGGCGGCTTGGGTGGTGATGCATTCATGGCCATACCTCCCTGCAGAAAAGACTGTCCATCTTCCTGTCACAGGATAAGGTTGCATGCTCCGTTTGACGAGTCTTTTCTGGGGAGAGCAGACTGGTCCTGCCCCGATCCTGCCCCTTGCGCTTTGCGCAAACCAAAGACTTTGCTAAGCCTTTGCATAATGACGACCAGGGCGGATAAGAGTCCGAAAGGAAAGACAATGCAACGCGATGCTATTCCTGCATTCATCCCGCATGACATTGAAGACAAGAAGCGGGCGGCGCAGGACTGGTTTGCGGAACTGCGCGACCGGATCTGCGACAGTTTTGAAAAGCTGGAAGACGAATTGCAAGGACCGCTCAGTGACCGCGAACCGGGACGTTTCGTGCGCACCCCATGGCTGAAGGACGAGGGCAAGGGCGGCGGCGGCATCATGTCGATCATGCACGGGCGCGTGTTTGAAAAGGTCGGCGTCCATGTCTCGACCGTCTATGGCGAATTCTCGCCGGAATTCCGCAAGCAGATTCCGGGGGCCGAGGAAGATCCGCGCTACTGGGCAAGCGGCATTTCGCTGATCGCCCATCCGCAAAATCCCAACGTGCCTGCCGTCCACATGAATACGCGCATGGTCGTGACAACCCGCCAGTGGTTTGGCGGCGGGGCAGATCTGACTCCCATGCTCGATCGCCGCCGCACGCAGGAAGACCCGGATACGGTTGCCTTCCACAAGGCCTTCCGCTTCATCTGCGAAAAACACAAGGCCATTGTCGATTATCAGCACCTGAAGGACTGGTGTGACGAATATTTCTTCCTGCCACACCGTAATGAACCGCGTGGCATTGGCGGCATTTTCTATGACTGGCTGCATTCCAGCGAAGAAAAGGGGGGCTGGGATGCCGATTTCGCTTTCACGCGCGATGTCGGACGCGGCTTCTCGGTGGTCTATCCGCATCTGGTACGGCAGAATTTCAATAAGGACTGGACGCAGGCAGACCGTGATGAACAGCTTGTCCGGCGCGGACGCTATGTAGAATTCAACCTGCTTTATGACCGCGGTACGATCTTTGGCCTCAAGACCGGCGGCAATGTGAATTCGATCCTGTCGTCCATGCCGCCAGTGGTGAAATGGCCCTGAACCAGAACAAGAATGAAAAGGCGGGGTGACCCGCCTTTTCATGCCTTCGGCTGATTGCGCAGCCTTTCCGCTTCCGCGTAGAATTTCTTTTCCCACGCGCTGTGATTGTCCATGCCTTCACGGATGAAAGGCGTGAAGATCGCCAGATTCATCAGGCACCAGTTGATGAAATTGGCCGGGAAGCGGGTTGGCTTCACAAAGTCCACGAACAGGACCACGCGGGTCTTGTCGGTGTGGTTCCATGCCTCATGTTCATAGGCATCGTCAAAAATCAGCACCTTGCCCTCTTCCCAATGGCAGACCTGTTTGTCGACGCGAATGGCCATCTGGTCGCGCGGCTCCGGCACGATCAGGCCAAGATGCAGACGCAGCACGCCATTATAGGGGCCGCGATGCGGCGGCAGATGCTTGCCCGGCTCGAAGATCGAGAACATCGCGGTCTTGAGCCCCGGAATCTTGTTCACGATGCGCCATGTTTCCGGGCATTGCTTGATGTTCTGTTCCGACTTCACGCCAAAGCCCAGCAGGAAGAAGGTCTTCCAGCGATTATCGGTCGAGATGGTTTTTACATCTGTCGAAATATCATGGAAGGATGGCAACTCATTCTGACGCAGCAGGATCCTGTCCAGCTCCTTGCGGATCAGGGGCCATTCCTTTTCAATCTCGGCTGCCCAGGAAAAGGTCGCATTGTCATAGACAGGCGGATTGCCAAGCTTGGCATATTTGAGATTAAGCCGCTCTGCCCAGGCCACAATGCTCATGAAAAACCGCGTGATGCGGCTTGGGCGATCCATCGGCGCAAGGCCTTCAGTGCTGAAAGACTGTTTTGGTTCGGACTCGTTGACAGCAGAACTATTGGACTTCGACATTCTCAACTCTTTCAGAAGAACACTCCGCATTCTGGTGATCCAAAAGCGGCACAATCTTTCGGGGAAACGGGACTAGGCTGTTCAGAGCAAACTGTTCTGGTCAAGTTTGTCCAAAAGCACCCGCCGGTCAAGGCCAAAACCCGAATCGATCCATAAAGTTTCAAGCCTGCGCAGTGCAGCGCCCAGTTCCGGGCCCTTGCTGAAGCCTTTCTGCAAAAGATCAGCACCCGTGACCGGAAAGGCCGGCGCCTGCCAGTTTTCGGCCAGCTGCAACAGCCGCGCATAATTGCCTGCCCTTATCAAGGCGTCATTATCGGCTACTGCCGCCTGACGCGCAGCCGCATAGGCAAGGCGAATCCGGTCAAGCACGGCCTGTCGCTGACCACGATAGATACGCAGTTTCAGCGCCTGTTCGGAAAGCGTGGACTCAACCTTGTCGGCCGCAGCCCAGGCTTCAAGCCGCATGCGTTCGGCATTGGACATTTTGAGCCTCTGGCCGAGCGCCTTCATGCGTTCCGCATCAGGAGGCAGCAGGCTTTCCAGCCGCAACAGGCAATCAACCGGCCAGTCCAGATCGTTTTCAGCGCGGATCAGGCCATGGATGGCATCAATGCCCCATTTCTCGCTTTCCGGCAGGACCTCGGTCAGCACGCCCGCCTGCCGCATCCACAACAGCGCACGTGAAGGATCTTCGGCCGAAAGCAGTTTTTTCAGTTCCGCCCAGATCCGCTCTGCCGAAAGCTGACGGATCCCTTCGCGCAAACGCGCACTTGCACGCAAGGCATCGCCATCCGGCCGGCCTGCGCCATACCAGGCATAGAAGCGGAAGAAGCGCAGAATGCGCAGATAATCCTCGCGAATGCGCTGTTCGGCATCGCCAATGAACCGCAAGGTGCGCGTTTCAATATCAGCCAGCCCACCAACATGATCCACCACCGTGCCATCAGCCTTTGCGTAAAGCGCATTGATGGTAAAGTCGCGCCGTTCGGCATCGACTTTCCAGTCCGTACCGAAGGCAACCTGCGCATGTCGGCCATTGGTCTCGATGTCCTGCCGCAGCGTTGTCACTTCAAATGGCTGGCCATTGACCACAACCGTCACGGTCCCATGCTCAATACCCGTTGGCACCGGCTTGAAGCCGGCCGCTTCCGCCAACCGCATCGTCTCCTGCGGCACATGCGTGGTGGCCAGATCGACATCATTGACCAGCGTTCCCAGAAGCGTGTTGCGCACGGCCCCACCCACCGCGCGCGCTTCACCGCCATCCCGGTTCAGCGCTGCAAACAGCGCCTGCAGGGATTTGTCATGCAGCCACGAGGCCTTGCCGGAAATATTCACGGTCTCGCTCAACGATAGAGCCTTTCATAAAGTCCGCGGATGATCCCCGCAGTAATGCCCCATATATAGCGCTCCTGATAGGGCATGGCATAGAAATAACGCTTCTGCCCATTCTCAAGCACGCGACTAGCTCTTATGTGATTTGCCGGATTCATGAGAAAGGAAAGCGGCACTTCGAATATGTCTGCCACCTCGACCGGGTTCGGTTTCAGCTCGACAGGCGTCCTGACGACTGCCAGAATCGGCGTGATCGAAAACCCGCTGCCGGTCAGATAGCGCGGCAGGTAACCGACAATATCAGCCCGATCCTGCGCAAGCCCAATTTCTTCGTCTGCCTCGCGCAGGGCAGCATTTTCCGCTGATCCGTCTTCAGGATCGATCGAGCCACCCGGAAAGGAAATCTGGCCGGAATGCTGGCGCAGATGCGCCGTGCGCTGGGTCAGAAGCACCGTTGCCTCTTCGCCGCGATCAACGACGCCGATCAACACCGCCGCTTCGCGCATCGGCCCTGTCGTCACGGTCTGGAGGAATTCCGGGTTGAGAATATGGTCGCCCGTCAGGTCAGCATGATCCGGTTGCCAGCGCCGCACCCGTTCGGCAAAGGCGGCGGCAGAAAATGCGTTCTTGTGCAGGTTCGATGGCCTGTTCATTGCAATGCTGCCTCAAGTGCTGCCACCGGCATGACCGGAAAGACCACCCCACCCGATCTGATCGCGAACATGCGCTCACCATCCACGTCTATTTCTTCACCAAGTGCAACCAGATCATACATGACGGCGCGTGTGGCCAGCGCCTCCAGCCGGCCGCGTATATTGATATAGGGTTTGAGGCCGCCGCTTGCCGCATCAATGACGAAACGCAAAGGATGGTCTGCGCCTGCCTCCACCACATCGCCAACATTGGTGCGGAAGGTCAGAACCTGTGTCCCGCCTTCGCCGCGTGCCTGCATTTCCACCGCGATGAAATGGGCATCCTGAACGCGGATGCCAACCTTTTCAACCGGGGTGACCAGATAGGTCCTGCCGTCCTCATCCTTGCGCAGCACGGTCGAAAACAGTCTGACCAGCTGTTTGCGCCCGATCGGCGTGCCCATATAATACCAGCTGCCATCTGCCCTGATTTCCATGTCGATATCGCCACAAAAATCGGGGTTCCAGCGTTCGACCGGCGGTATGCCGCGCTCCCTGCTCGACGGGCCGGAGTTTGCATCCGCATGGGCACGCGCAATCAGGGCTTCCAGCCCGCCCATTCCCTGCGCTGTGTGCAGTGAAGCCTGTTCATGCGTATTATTGCCGGGGGTGCCATTCTTCATCCGACTCGATTAATCCTGTGCGATAGAAATTTCGTAGCATAAGTCATGAAATAGTCACCGTTTCGCGGATTGTCAGTATATAAAAGCAACCAAGACAAAACGTCTGCGTTGATTTCCAGCCCGTCCATATGTCGGCACCATTGATATGAGGTCTATATGAGCATTATCGCCAAGCCTGAAACCGCCAGTGCAGACGAAATCATCGCGGAAGCAGAACGGGCGCTTGCTGATATTGCACGGGTCCGGGAAAGCGTCGGCACGGTTATTTTCGGGCAGGAAAGCGTGATTGAGCGCACGCTCACGGCACTTCTTGCCGGTGGTCATGCGCTTCTGGTTGGCGTGCCGGGGCTTGCCAAGACCAAGCTTGTCGAAACGCTTGGCACCGTGCTTGGCCTTTCCGGCCAGCGCATCCAGTTCACGCCGGATCTGATGCCCTCCGACATTATCGGCTCGGAAGTGATGGAACAGGATGCCGAGGGCAGACGTTCTTTCCGCTATATCAAGGGGCCGGTTTTTGCCCAGCTGCTCATGGCTGATGAAATCAACCGCGCCTCGCCGCGCACCCAGTCGGCCCTGCTGCAGGCCATGCAGGAATATCACGTCACGGTCGCAGGCCAGCGTTATGACCTGCCCACGCCGTTCCATGTACTAGCCACCCAGAACCCGCTTGAACAGGAAGGCACCTATCCTCTACCGGAAGCCCAGCTTGACCGTTTCCTGATGCAGATCGACATTCTCTATCCCGATCTTGAGGCCGAACGGCGCATTCTGTTTGCCACCACCGGCATTGCCGAGGCCAAGCCACAGACAATCCTTTCTGCCGAACGGCTGAAGGAAATGCAGATGCTGGTGCGCCGCATGCCGGTTGCGGAAAATGTGGTGGAGGCAATCCTGAAACTGGTGCGCTCTGCCCGTCCCGATGCAGACAATGAGGAAGCGCGCAAGCACATTGCCTGGGGCCCCGGCCCGCGTGCAAGCCAGGCCTTGATGCTGTGCGTGCGTGCGCGCGCCCTTTATGAAGGCCGCCTTGCCCCTTCCGTCGATGATGTCAGAGCGCTGGCCGAGCCGGTACTGCAGCACCGCATGGCGCTGAATTTTGCTGCGCGCGCTGATGGCATTCATGTGCGCGATGTGATCGCCAATCTGGTCAAGGCTGCAATCTGATGGTCATTGGCACCAAGGTTTCCCGCGCAGACATCAGGGATTCGCTTGCGCGCGCGCATGAACGCGCCGCAGCCCTGCCCGATCTGCTGGTCGAAGCCCAGCGCATTGCCAATACCGTCATCAGCGGCTGGCATGGACGGCGCAAGAGCGGCACCGGCGACAATTTCTGGGAATTCCGGCCCTATGTGAATGGCGAATCCCTCGCACGCATCGACTGGCGGCGCTCCGCGCGCGACGACCATACCTATGTGCGCGACCGCGAATGGGAATCCGCCCATACAGTCTGGCTGTGGAGCGATGCCTCGCCCTCGATGTTCTACCGCTCGACACGCGCGCCCCTCTCCAAGGAAGCGCGTGCGCTGGTTCTGATGCTGGCCATGGCGGAAATCCTGTCACGGTCTGGCGAACGCATTGCCTTTCCGCAAGTGATGCGCCCTGTCTGCGCCCGCAATGGTGCCGAGCGTCTTGCAACCCAATTGCTGCACAATGCGCCCGATGTGACGCTGCCCGATCTTTCGGATGTGCAACGTTTTTCCGAAGTGGTGCTGTTTTCCGATTTCCTGCACCCACTGGATGAACTGACTGCTTTCCTTGACCGGCTGGCGCGGCGCGGCGTACGCGCACATTTGGTGGAAATTGCCGATCCGGCGGAAGAAACCTTTCCCTATACGGGCAGGGTCGAATTCCGAGACCCGGAAAGCGGCACAATCCTGGTTGCAGGCCGCGCGGAAACCTATGCGGATGAGTATCGCCGTCTTTATCTGGCGCGCCGCGACTCACTTGCCGATTATTGCACCCGTCTTGGCTGGACGTTCACCATCCACCGTACTGACAGGCCGGCAGCCTCCTGCCTTGCGCGCCTTCATGCAGCCTTGAGCCTTGGCATGTCCGGAGGTGCATGGCGATGAGCTTCCTTCCGCTTGCCTTCGGCTCTCCGCTTGTCCTGCTTGGCCTTTTGGCCTTGCCGGTGATCTGGCTCTTGCTGCGCATGACGCCGCCGCGCCCGCAGGTAGAAGCCTTTCCGCCCCTTAGCATTCTGGCTCAAGTCTTCAAACGCGATGAAGTGCCATCGAAAAGCCCGTGGTGGATGACACTGCTGCGTCTTCTCATTGCCGCCCTGGCTATTCTCGCGCTTGCCGCGCCAGTATGGAAGCCGCGTCCTGTGGCCCTGAACACAGATGCGCCGCTTGCCATCGTCATCGACAATGGCTGGGCGTCAGCGGAAAACTGGCAGCAGCGCGTGGATGCGGCACAAGAACTGATTGCCGATGCGGGCAACGCCAATATGCCGGTTTATATTGTCGGCACGGCCGAACCCGCCAATGAACAGATCGGCCCCTTTGACGGCAAACAGGCCACTGAGAGCCTGGGACGGCTTCAACCGCGCCCGCTTGTTCCTGACCGCAAGGCTGCGCTTGCACTGCTGAGCTCTGAACTTGGCGAGGATAACAAGGTCCGTCTTGCCATGCTGAGTGATGGCCTTGCCACGCCGGATGATCGCGCAGCCTTTGACGCGCTGGAGCGGAATGGCAATCTGGCCTCGGTACTCTGGTATCATGCCGATCTCGACACCGTTGTGGCGCTGACACACATTGAAATCAAGGCCGACAGCCTTGAGGCAACCGCCATCCGTCCAACCGGCATTGCCAATATGCGCAGCCTCACCGCCGCAGCCTATGACGACAAGGGCCGGCGCATTGGTGAGGCAGCGCTGGATTTTTCACCGGGCAGCACACAGGCGACAGCCCAATTCAAACTGCCGGTCGAATTGCGCAATGATTTCCGCGTGATCCGCATTGATGGCGCGCATCAGGCGGCTGCCACCCATCTTCTCGACAGCGGATCGGAACGGCGCAGCGTCGCCCTCATCGCGCTCGGAAATGATGATCTGGTGCAGCCACTGCTCACCCCGCTGCACTATATCCGGCGTGCGCTCTCCCCCTATGCCAATCTGATCGAGCCGCGCGCCACCAATCTGCCGGAAGCTGTTCAGGAAATGCTGGATGCCAGACCGTCCGTTCTGATCATGGCTGATATTGGCACCATTCCCGCGCCTGTCCTGAAACGACTTGCACAATGGGTCGAACAGGGCGGCACACTGGTGCGATTTGCCGGCCCGCGCCTGATTGGCGCCAATGAGGAGGATACCCTGCTTCCCGTGCGCCTGCGCAAGGGTGAGCGCGCCCTGGGCGGCACCCTGTCGTGGTCAGAGCCGCAACATCTTGCCACCTTTGAGGACAATGGGCCCTTCGCCGGCCTGAACGTCCCGGAGGATGTCCTTGTCAAGCGCCAGGTCCTGGCCGAGCCATCCTTTGACCTGAATGACAAGACCTATGCCACGCTGCAGGACGGCACGCCTCTGGTGACAGGCGAAAGGCGTGGCCTTGGCCATCTGGTCCTGTTTCATGTCTCCCCCGATGCAAGCTGGTCAAATCTACCGATTTCCGGCACCTTCGTTGAAATGTTGCGCCGGATCCTCACCCTGTCGCGTCAGTCGGTGGATGGCAAGCTCAAGAATACCGTTTCCCTGCCGGCCTTCCAGCTTTTGTCAGCCTCTGGCGATCTTGTTCTGCCATCCTCCGATGCCAAGCCGCTGATCGTGGATCACAACAATCCCCCCACGGCAAGCCTCAACACGCCCCCCGGTTTTTATGGCAATGAGGACGGGCTCAAGGCGCTCAACCTGTTCAGCCAACCCTCCGTCTCATTACAGCCATTGCAACAGCCCGATTTTTCCGTCGGCGTGACCAGGGTTTCCTATGGACGCGATCAGTCCATTCGTCTCGCCGGCTGGTTCCTTGCCCTTGCCGCGGCCCTGCTTGCGCTCGACACATTGCTGATGCTCTGGCTGCGTGGCGCATTCCGCCGCCAGCTCAGGACCCGTGCAGGCATCATTGCGCTGGCGCTCGTTCTTGCAGGCGCCATGCCACTTGCGCCGCATAAGGCTGAAGCCCAGGAAAGCCACCAAAACTTCAACGACAGCAGGCCCGGTGACGAGACGATCATCAATGCCGTCTCCCAGACCCATCTTGCCTATATCATCACCGGCAATGCCGAAACCGATAATATCAGCAAGGCCGGACTGCGGGGCTTAAGTCTTGCGTTGAGCGAAAAGACCGCACTGGAACCGGGCGAGCCGATCGGCGTTGACCCGGAAAAGGACGAGCTTTCCTTCTATCCGCTGATCTACTGGCCGATCGATCCGCAAGCCCCGATGCCGAGTGCGGAAGCGATCGCCAAAGTTGACGCCTATATGCAGCATGGCGGCACGGTGCTGTTTGATACACGCGATCAGTTGCAGGCAGGCGCCAGCCTTGACGGCAATACAACCCCTGCCAATCAGCGCCTGCGCGCCATTCTCGATGGCATGAATGTGCCACCTCTGGAACCCGTGCCGGATGATCACGTGCTGACCAAATCCTTCTTCATCATGCCTTCCTTCCCCGGCCGCTATGAAGGAAGTCCTCTCTGGGTCGAGGCCAGCCAGCCCAATGACGCGCCGCGCGACCGGCCAGTGCGCACCGGCGACGGTGTCTCGCCAATCATGATCACCGCCAATGATTTTGCCGGTGCATGGGCTGTTGATGAGGCAGGCAATCCGCTTCTGCCCACCGTGCCCAATGATCCGATGCAGCGCATCCATGCCATCCGCGGCGGCGTGAACATTGTGATGTATATGCTCACCGGCAATTACAAATCCGATCAGGTGCATGTGCCGGATCTGTTGCAGCGGCTTGGCAATTAGGGCAGTTCCAGGAAAGTGGACCCATTTTCCGGACGGAACTGCAAAGAACGAATGTTGGAGCAATTCAGGATTTGCGTGAAAATCTGAATTGCTCAAGGGAGACGAGATGAACATCACCTTCGAACCTCTTCTGCCCTTGCCGTGGCTGCTTGCCATTCTGATTCCGCTTGGGATTCTGGTTGTCGCCACCATTTTGCTGCGCCTGCGCGGCGGCCTCATCCGCGCGCTGGCAGCCCTGTTTCTGGCGCTTGCCTGTTTCAATCCCGTTCTCGTCAATGAACAGCGCGAGCCACTGACCAGCATTGTTGCCATTGTGGTTGACCGCAGCCAGAGCCAGACACTTGGCGACCGCAGGGCCGACACCGATCAGGCACTCAAGGCCGTACAGGAAAAACTGGCCCAATTGCCGCAATTTGAAACCCGCATCATCGAGGCCGGCGAACCGGACGCCAATGACAATGGCCTTGAAACCCGCCTGTTCGGGCCGCTTGCGCGCGCATTGCTTGACGTGCCGCCCTCACGCATTGGCGGGGCGATCCTGATTACCGATGGACAGGTGCATGACATTCCGGCCAACACGGCAGCGCTTAGCTTCAACGCCCCCGTCCATGCCCTGATCACCGGCACGCCGGACGAGTTTGACCGTCGCATCCATTTCAACAAGGCACCGCGCTATGGCATCAGCGGCAAGCCGCTGGAGATGTCGTTCACGGTCGTTGATGAAGGCAAAGCGCTTGGCAGCCCTGCCTCGGTCGAGATTCGTGTCAATGGCGAGACGGTTGCCAGCGTAGAGGCTATCGTCGGCCAGGAAACGACATTCACGATCGATCTGCCGCGCGCTGGTGTCAACATTGTTGAGCTTGCCATGCCCGCCATACCGGGCGAAGCAAGCAGCAGCAACAATCACGCCATCGCGACAGTTGATGGTGTGCGCGAAAATCTGCGCGTGCTGCTTGTTTCTGGCGAGCCGCATAATGGCGAACGCACATGGCGCAATCTGCTGAAATCTGATGCTGCCGTTGACCTCGTCCATTTCACCATTTTGCGCCCACCAGAAAAATTCGACGGCACACCAATCAATGAACTGTCGCTCATCGTTTTCCCGACAAAGGAGCTCTTTGTCGACAAGGTCAACGAATTCGACCTGATCATCCTTGACCGCTATCAGCACAGGGATGTGCTGCCGCTGCTCTATTATGACTATATCGCCCAATATGTGGAAAATGGCGGCGCATTGTTGATTGCCGCAGGCCCGGAATATGCCGGCGACATGTCCATCGCCCGCACGCCGCTTTACAGCGTCCTGCCAGCCATGCCGACCGGATCGGTCACGGAAAAAGCCTTTTATCCGCGGCTGACCGAGGTGGGCAAACGCCATCCGGTGACGCGCGATCTGGAAGGCTCTGACAGGGAACCACCACTATGGAGCCGCTGGTTCCGCAGCATCGACATTACCATGCCGCAGGGCGAAGTGGTGATGAATGCTGCCGACGACAAGCCGCTTCTGGTGCTGAGCCGCGTCGGCAAGGGCCGCGTCGGCATGCTGATGTCGGATCAGGGCTGGCTCTGGGCGCGTGGATTTGAAGGCGGCGGCCCCTATGCCGCACTTTACCGCCGGCTTGCCCATTGGCTGATGAAGGAACCCGAACTGGAAGAAGAGGCGCTCAATGCCACCGGCGATGGTCGCAGCCTTGTCATCAAACGCCAGACCATGGGCGACAAGCCGGGCATGGCCATTGTCACGACACCATCCGGCAAGGAATTGCAGGTCGCATTGGAGCGCACGCAGCCGGGACTGTTTGAAGCAAGGATCACGCCGGATGAGATGGGCATCTTCCGGATCAGGAATGGTGACTACGAAACGCTGGCGCATGTCGGACCGGTCAATGCGCCCGAATTGACCGACTCAATTTCAACCCTTAAGCCTCTTATGCCTATCGCCACTGCCACCGGCGGATCGGTCAGCAGGCTGCATGCCCATGCCGACAGCCCGTTGCAGATGCCGACCATCACGGCCGTTGCCGCTGGCCGCACTGCAAGCGGCAATGGCTGGATCGGCCTGCAGGAAACCGCCGACACGCGGCTGAAAACCGTGGAGCGCCTGCCGCTTTTCACCGGGTTCTTCGCCTTGGCAGCCTTGCTCCTGCTGTTTGGAACTATGTGGTATCGGGAAGGACGTTAGAGCAATCCAGATTGCTGAATTGCTCTCACATATTGTTTTCGCAGTTCCGGGCGGGAAACGGTGCCCACTTTTCCTGGAACTGCAACTTGTCCTTTGCGCAGTTCCGGACGGAAAACCGGTTCCCACTTTTCCTGGAACTGCTAGCCGCGATTGATGTGGCGGACGACGCCATGCACGCCCTTGAGCCCACCTTCAACCAGCTCGCAGGCCAGCAACCGCCGTGGGTCCACCGGCGCCGGCATGATCATGGTGCCGGGCTGCACCATCCGAAAGCCGAACTGTTCATAATAGGCAGCATCGCCAACCAGAACGACCAGCTTGTGCCCGGCCTTTCTGGCCGCTTCCAGCGACATGCGCATCAGTTTCGAGCCGATGCCATGCTTTTTCCATTCAGGCCGAACGGCAAGCGGACCAAGCAGAAGCGCTGGCGTGTCGCCAACCTTGATCTGCGTCAGCCGTACCGAGCCAATGACAACGCCCCCCATGGCCGCAACAAATGACAGGGACAGATCATGCGATCCGCCTTCACGGATCAGCGAGGCCGCACGGGTGAACCGTCCGGGCCCGAATGCTTCGGCATTGATGGCTTCGATTTGCGTGTCGTGCGCAGGCTGTTCCGGCGCGAAGGTCAGTTCAAGCTGTTGCATGGCAGTAATCAGGATTGGAAGGAAATGACGGCACCCACGTCAGTGACTGAAGGCCAATGGAATGCATTCTGCGTCAAACGCAGATCTCTCATCGTCGGATGAAATGCATTCCCGTCATTCCGCTCTCCCCGAGCACCTAGCCAGACCATCGCGATTGCGATGGCCGGTTGCGTAGCATCAAATCCTGCAAAGGTAAACATCACTTCCGTTTTGATAAGTGTATTTGCGCAAATTGGTAAGAAAAAAATGCAGCTAAATCGGATTTTCCTTTAAGTTTTGGTGATCAATATGTCTTATGCCTTGCCATTTTGGCAAAACAGAAATCCGGCATCCGGAGATATCCGGCATCATCCCGAACACCAAAGGCGGGCATGACCGTCAAATTGCGTCTTTTCTGCAACAGTTGGCGCCAACTTATCCAATCGCAAGCGCTTGCCGCATGCAGATTGATTTCAATCAATGGCGGCGCGCTGCAGTCCCTTCAGATTGCGCAATCATCACATGCATCAAGGAGAGATTTGATGAAGCGCTTCGCCAAGGGAATTTTGGCAGGTTTCGCACTGGTCATGGCTGGCTCAACCGCAATGGCAGCAGATGCCGTCGTCGCTGAATCAGTACCTGTTGCTGAAGCAGTACCAGCAGCTCTTTCGCCATGGCAGATCCGTCTGCGCGCATTGAGCGTCATTCCGATGAATTCCGGCTATGTCAACGGTGTTGCAGGTTCCGATCTGGACTATTCCAAGACGATCACGCCTGAACTGGACATCACCTATTACTTCACCGACAATTTTGCCGCTGAACTGATCCTCGGCACGACCTATTCCAACATCAACGGTGCAGGCTCGATCGAAGGTCTGGGCAAGGTCGGCAAGGTCTGGATCCTGCCGCCAACGCTGACGGCGCAGTATCACTTCACCAATTTTGGTGCCTTCAAGCCTTATGTCGGTGCCGGTATCAACTACACGGTCTTCTATAACCAGAAAGCTGATGCTGCTGATGACCTGAAGGTCAAGAACACCTTTGGCGGCGCGCTACAGGTCGGCTTTGACTACATGATCAACGAACATTGGGGTGTCAACTTCGACGTCAAGAAGCTGTTCCTTGAGCCAAAATTCGACGTAACGGTCGGCGGCGAAAAGATGAGCGGCAAGGCCAAGATCAATCCTTGGCTGATCGGTACGGGTATCACCTACCGCTTCTAATCGGGATCAGGGAGGCTTTCCGCCTCCCTTTCTCATCTGCCTCTACCACAGGGGCAGCGGATCCAGTCCCTGCAGTGCCTCCTGCAGACGCCGCTTGGTAGATGGTGTTGTGCCATCCGGCAGATCATCCAGCGGGAAAAAGCCCGTTTCCGCCAGTTCATAATCGGGTATACGCGGGGCTGTCTGTTCAAACTGCCGGCAGACATAAAGCGCCACATGATCACGCGGTGATGCATGGGCATTCTTGTAAATGGCAAACAATTGCGGCCGCCCGGTCAGGCGGATATTGCCCTCCTCGCGTAATTCCTTTACCAGCGCTTCCTCGCAAGTCTCGCCGCGCTCAACTCCACCGCCCGGCAACTGCCAGCCTGGAACATAGGTATGGCGCACCAGAAAAACCGAATTCCTGCCCTCATCATAAACGATGGCACGCACACCTAGAGCATTTCACTTTTTGATGGAACCATATCCAGCACTGGCGAAGTAGTTTAAGCATTCGCCAGG
>NZ_JBHSEL010000049.1:0-72118 GCF_042653845.1 Daeguia caeni
ATCCTCCGTAGTTTTTGTAAACATAGAGAATCATAAACTACTGAAATCGCTCAACTTAATTTTCGGTCGGGCTCTCAGGCGCGGCACGTTGGCCATGGCGTCATAACGGCGCGGGCGCGACCATATATGACGCAGCGTCGAAATACTGAGACGCTCCTCCATGATATCGGCAGCCTGCTCAAGGAAATGCTCAAGATCCGGGTGCTCGCCTGCCTGTACCAGCCCAAGATGACGTTCCGGCAAGGACAGACGTTCGTCATAAGGCAAGGCTCCGACCACCGGAATACCCGATGGATCGAGTGCCTTGCGCAGCATGGCTTCGTGTTCCGGTCCAGCCACGCGATTGAGAATGATGCCGGCGATAAAAATATCACGCCGATATTGGCTGAAGCCGGAAACCAGGGCAGCAATCGACTGTACCTGCCCCGAACAATCAACAACCAGAACAATCGGCAGATCAAGCGTGCGCGCCAGATCGGCAGATGCACCCTTGCCATCGACGGCGCTGTCAAACAGCCCCATCATGCCCTCGGTAACAAGAACCCTTTCGCCCTCGATCATGCGCGAGACCAGCGCGCTGATCAGTTCCGGTCGCATGCCCCAAGGATCGAGATTATAGCACAATTCACCGGAAGCAACGGCATGATAGGCAGGATCGATATAATCCGGGCCGCATTTTGCTGGTGCAGCCTTGATACCGCGGCGTCTCAATGCGCGCAATAATCCAAGCGTGACAGTGGTTTTGCCTGAACCCGAAGCGGGTGATGCGATCATCAATCCCAGCATTGTTTCATCGTCCCTTTATCATCCCGTACGGCAGCAGTGTTGCCTGATGAAAACTGAAAAGTCGAAGCAATATCCGAATTTATGCAACGGAATAACTGTCGGCGCACTGGCACCAGAGCTAGCAGATAGATTATAGTGCGTCCATGTGTGATGATCCCGATTCCGACAACAAAATTGACAAGGCAACGCGTGACTGGTCGACCGGCATCTATGCCACGGCAGCAACGAAAGCAGCCCTCACAGGACTGATTACAGGCTCCTTCCCTGATCCGGTTGGAATCATTCTCGCCTCAGGCGCGGTGCCCTATTTCCTGCTTTGCCATGAAAGTTCCGGCGAAGGTTATGCCATGGCGGGCATTGAAATGAATGGCAACGAGCTTGCAGGCAAATCGCTGATTGCAACCGTCTTCCCTGCACCGCCGGCTACGGGCGTATCGTTTGCGGCTGGCGAAGGCATTGCCCTTCTACCATCAGGAAAGCCATCGATTGATGAAGAAACACAGCGCATGATCAGCGACATCTGCCATGAGCTATGCACGGATTATGACCTGCCTGCCGATCTGGTGGTGACCATTTCCGTGCCTGGCGCAGCAGGTATCGCGCTTGTGGCATAAGCCCAGAACTGCCGCACCCTAAGGGCATGACAACATGCCCTCCCTTCAATCCAGACCGATTATTTCTCGCGCAGGGCGCGCAGCTCTTCAGTGGTGATTCCGAGGGTCGTGGCGATATGCTTGATGATCACGGCCTCGGACTTGTCGAGTGTGTTATCGGCAAAAGCGATCGTCAAAATATCACGCAACAGTGATACCCTGCGTTCCGGCGCCATCTCGGCCAGCATGTTGGCTGCCTGCTCCGTCGTGGTTTCATAACCAAAATCCTTCAGATATTCGGCGACTTCCGCAATCTCCTCTGGCGCGATACCGTAATTTCTGAAAGCGATGTCCTTGAAAGCCGCGATTTCCGCAGGATTCTGCTCACCGTCCGCGAAAACGACATGCACAAGCAGAAGCAATTCCGAGGCGAGTGCAGGATCTTCCGCAACACGCTGAACGGCGCTTTTCTTATTGAGATAAGACGCTATACGTTCAAAGATGCTTTCGCTCATACATTATCCCTTCCGATCCTGTTGTGGGCATGGCGAAGATACGAGTATAAGTAAAACGCCAATTTCTGACATCATCATTAATGCTGGCGTGGACAGAAAACAACGCTATGTTGCGCGCAACTTTTTATAGGCCTGTTCGATGCCAGAATTCTTCGATTCACTGACCTTGCTACTTACGCTTGCAGCATTTCTGGCTGGAATCATTGATTCCATTGCTGGCGGCGGCGGAATGATCACCATTCCAGCCCTGCTTCTGGCTGGCATTGCCCCCGTTGAGGCGCTGGGTACCAACAAGCTGCAGGGCCTGTTCGGCTCATCATCCGCCACCCTTGCCTATGCCAGCAAGGGACTGGTCAACCTGCGCGAAAACTGGCTCGATGCCTTTGCATCCCTGCTGGGCTCCATTCTGGGCGCATTGCTTGCGACCATTGTTCCGGTCTCGATCATGCGCACCCTCCTGCCCCTTCTACTGCTGGCCATTGCACTCTATTTTGCGTTGAAGCCGAATATTGATGATCTTGATCGCACGCGCCGGCTTGGACCATTCCTGTTTGGCGTCACCATCGTACCCTTGATCGGCTTTTATGACGGCCTGTTTGGCCCCGGCACCGGCTCATTTTTCATGCTGGCCTTTGTGGCGCTTGCCGGTTATGGCGTATTGAAGGCAACGGCACATACGAAACTGCTCAATTTTGCCTCCAATGTCGGCGCATTTGCCGCCTTTGCCGCGGTGGGTGTCATCAACTGGAAAATCGGGATTTTCATGGGAATAGCCCAATTCATCGGCGCGCAGATCGGTGCAAGGCTTGCCATGCGCATTGGCGCCCGTGTCATCAAGCCACTTCTGATCATCGTCAGTCTGGCACTGGCTGTCCGGCTGCTGCTTGACCCGACCAATCCCCTGCGCAACCTGCTTGGGTTCTAGGGAAATTCAGATTTTTTCGAAAGTCTTGACTAGTGCAACATAATCTATTTTCGCCGTCCCGGGCGGAAAGCTGGCCCCACTTTTCCTGGAACTGCTTTATTTCCTTACGCAGTTCCCAGGCGGAAAACCGGTTCCCACTTTTCCTGGAACTGCTTTAGACCCTGAGAGCTACCAACACCACGCCGCAACCAATCAGTGCAATGCCGGTCCAGTTGATGGCCGACATTCTTTCGCCAAGGAAGACAGCACCAAACAGGGCCACCAGCACGACAGAGAGTTTGTCGATCGGCGCGACACGTGCCGCATCACCTATTTGCAGGGCACGGAAATAGGCAAGCCATGACGCGCCAGTCGCAAGACCGGAGAGGATCAGAAACAGCCAGGAGCGCAAGGACACCTCGCCCGGCTTCTGCCATTGGCCGGTCAATGTCAGAAACAGGCACAGTGCCGCGATGATCACCAGCGTTCTGATGAGCGTGGCAAAATCCGAATTGATGCCCTGAATGCCGACCTTGGCAAAAATTGCTGTCAGTGCGGCAAAGACAGCGGACAAAAAGGCCCAGAACTGCCAACTATCCAACATCGTTCCTAGCCTTTCATCTTGAGGGACAGGCCCGCCGCCATGAAATAGACCTCATCAGCGATGGCAGCCACTTTCTGGTGCAGAAAACCGGCCTGATCTCGAAATTCACGTGACAAGCGGTTATCCGGGACAATCCCCAACCCGACCTCGTTCGACACAAAAACCACGGGGCCGGCAAGCTTTGGCAGCGCCTCGATGAGCACATTTATTTGTGTGGCAATGTCCAGCTCCTGCATCATCAGATTGGTGATCCAGAGCGTGAGGCAATCGACCAGAATATGGTTTTCCGCCGTCGAATGGCGCATCAATGCCGAAACCAGATCTATCGGCTCCTCAACCGTCTGCCACATTGCGCCACGTTGCTGGCGGTGATGGGCAATGCGCTCATGCATCTCGTGATCGAGCGCCTGCGCCGTTGCCAGATAGACCGGCTGCAAAGCAGATTTCAGCACCAGTTTCTCAGCAAAGGATGACTTGCCCGATCGCGCCCCGCCCAGAACGAGCGTTATGGCTGGATGTGTCGTCATATCTACGACCGTGTTCCATGGAGTCTTGCGCGCATCTTTTCTCCGGCCTTCCACACTGCATCATCAATCCGGTCGCGATTGCGCGAAAGAACAGACCAGATCCAAAGCATGAGCGGGATCATCACAAACCATGCCAGCGTGACGTCGGACAGGAAATGCGCTCCAAGCATGACCCGGTTGAAGGACACGAACACCATCAATGGCACCAGAACCAGTGCTGCAAGCCAGCGCCAGGCAATCGGGAAAAACACAAGCACCGACAGCATGGCTATTGCCACAGCCGATTCCCCCGACGGGAACGAACAGTAGCGCGTGCATTCACCACCGAGATGCCATGCGGGCGAGAAATGCAGATCGCCGCCGAATTCAAGGATGAAACCTGGACGTGGCCTCGAAAACACGATCTTCATGATCTGCACGAGCAGACCCGGCCCAAGCGCGAAGGTGAGCAGGATGAAGAGAAATTTATGTGGTGCCAACATCGGATGACGCTTTGCAAGCAGTGCATAGGCAAGGATGCCTAGAGCGGATCCGGCAAGAAGATAGACCTGACTGTTGCGATGAATGTCACGAATGGTGGCAAAAACCGAATTTTTGGCGAGCTGAAAAGCGCCATCGCTAAAAAAATGACGGGACACCGCAAGATCAATTTCCGGATAAAGGATGAAAAAGACACTCACCCCAATCAGGGCAAGCCATGCCAAGCCACGGATTATAGGGCTGTGCGCAAACGAGGCAGGGGCTCTGTCTTTCAATCCAGCGTGCATAAAGAAAAATCCATCTCATCCTGTCATTGCGTGTTATCAACCTGAATACGTTACAAATGTAAATGCTGAACATGGAGCGCAGCCTGCCCACTGAACAGTTATTGGCACCCAAAAGCATAAAAGGCTGCGCTGCAGCCACTTTTACAAGCGCATTGCTGAAAAGTGTAACGCCGAATAGCCAGATGTGTAGGGCTTTTACCACCTGGATTTGTCTGCCCCATACTGACCACGACAAAAAATTTCAAAATTGCGCAATATTGTTCCAATGTAGCGTTGGCATGTTCCTTACCATGTGTTCTAGTTGCATATGGTGAGCGCGCTCATTGGGAGGTTTGAGAATAATGGCTGATCACAGTCAGTTTGAATTGAACGAAGATCAGGGCGCCATTCAACAGATGGCCAGCGACTTTGCCACTGCGGAAGTTGCCCCGCATGCATTGGACTGGGATCGCGAAAAACATTTTCCGGTCGATGTGCTCCGCAAGGCGGGCAGACTTGGCATGGGAGGGATCTATGTACGGGAGGATGTCGGCGGCTCTGCCTTGCAGCGTCTGGATGCGGTTCTGATCTTTGAGGCACTGGCCGAGGCGTGCCCGGCATTTTCCGCCTTTTTGTCGATCCACAATATGGCGACCTGGATGATCGACACATTCGGCACCGAAAACCAGCGTCAGCATTTTGTACCAAAACTTGCGGCGACCGAATGGCTTGCCAGTTACTGCCTGACGGAGCCGGGTTCGGGTTCGGATGCGGCGGCGCTGCGCACACGTGCCGTGCGTGATGGCGACCATTATATTCTCAATGGCAGCAAGCAGTTCATTTCCGGTGCCGGCGCCACCGACATTTATCTGGTGATGGCGCGCACTGGCGAAGATGGCCCCAAGGGGATTTCGACCCTCATTGTACCCAGGGATGCGCCCGGCCTGTCATTTGGCAACAATGAGCACAAGATGGGCTGGAACTGCCAGCCAACCCGCACCGTCATCTTCGACAATTGCCGGGTACCTGTTGCCAATCTGCTTGGTGACGAAGGCGCCGGCTTTCGCATAGCCATGGCAGGCCTTGATGGCGGCAGGCTCAATATTGCCGCCTGTTCGCTTGGTGGCGCGCAGTCAGCACTCAACAAGGCGCTTGCCTATGCGCATGAACGCAAGGCCTTTGGCCAGACCATTGATCGTTTTCAGGCTTTACAGTTCCGCTTTGCCGATATGGAGACGGAATTGTCAGCTGCCCGGATTTTTCTCTATGCCGCAGCCAGCAAGCTTGATCGCAAGACCCATGACGCCAGCAAATGGTCGGCCATGGCCAAGCGCTTGGTGACTGACACAGGTTTCACCATCGCCAATGAGGCCCTGCAAATACTGGGCGGATATGGCTACCTGCATGATTACGGCATTGAAAAACTGGTTCGCGACCTGCGCGTGCACCAGATTCTTGAAGGAACCAATGAGATCATGCGCGTCATCATTGCGCGCAACATGATCGGACGCTGAAGAAAAGCGCCAAGGAGGTTATCATGGCGACTGTCGCATTCATCGGTCTTGGCAATATGGGAGGGCCAATGGCCGCCAATCTCGTGAAGGCGGGCCATAGCGTGCGTGGCTTTGATCTGTTACCGCAAAATCTGGAAATGGCGCGCACCAATGGCATCGGGATTGCTTCAAACGCGGTTGAAGCCTGCGCCCAAGCGGAATTTGTCATCACCATGCTGCCCGCGGGCAGTCACGTCCTTTCCGTCTATGAAGAGATTGCGCCAGCGGCCAACAAGGGATCGCTGTTCATTGACTGCTCGACTATTGATGTCGTCTCGGCGCGCACCGCCCATGCAATCGCAGCACGACACGGGCATCTGTCGCTTGATGCTCCGGTCTCCGGCGGAACCGCAGGGGCTGCTGCCGGCACGCTGACCTTCATGGTTGGCGGCAGCGCGGAAGCCTTCCAGCGCGGCGAAGCAATTCTGGCCCCCATGGCCGGCAAGATTGTCCATTGCGGCGCAGATGGAACCGGTCAGGCCGCCAAGATCTGCAACAATATGATTCTTGGTATTTCCATGATTGCAGTGAGTGAGGCTTTCATATTGGCAGAAAAACTCGGCCTGTCCCACCAGGCACTGTTCGATGTCACCTCGACATCATCTGGACAATGCTGGTCACTCACCTCCTATTGCCCTGTGCCGGGGCCGGTGCCTTCATCGCCCGCCAATCGTGACTACAAGCCCGGCTTTGCTACCGCGCTGATGCTCAAGGATCTCAAGCTGGCGCAGGAAGCAGCCCGCACGGCTGGTGCCGCCACACCGCTTGGCGTCCATGCAAAGGAAATTTACGAGCAGTTTGAAAGCAGGGGGCATGGCGGTGAAGATTTTTCAGCAATCGTGAAGTATTTGCGGCAAGCGGATCTGTAAGAGCACGCAATCACCTGCCATTGAAGCCGCCGTTCAATGGCAGGCTTCCTGTGCCTGTTGCAGGACTGCGGCAGTACGATTACTGCCTCGCCATGATGATGTATATGAAACAGGTCACATCATGGCGCATGGCCAGCAGGAAACGATGCGGTCTATTCCTTGAGGCCGCGCATGTGTTGAATGACAAAAATGCCGTGCAGGCCCAGTAACCACGTCTTTTATTTGCAGAATTTAGACATTTTTAATCTTCTGCTAACCGTCCGGTAACGATGTTCCACTAGAAAAGAGCCAGAGACAAACAGGTCTCGATGCTCCGGATCAGGTATTGCGTACCGGAGCCTCAGTTTTACTTGCCAAGCGTATTCTGACAAAAGCCGTGCACCATCAGGTTGCGCGGTTTCTTGTTTTGTGCCCTCCGCGCCTGCCAGTAGTCACGCTATTCACAGTGATATTGTTAGCTCAGCCAGCGATTATGGTTGAATTCCCGCCCTATTCCTGTGAAAGCTGCGCACGATCCATACACAATTTTTGGATAGCCTGATTTTGGAGCCAGCGAGTGAACCACGCCAGCCTGTATCAAACATCTCTCGCAAACAGGACGCTCTTCGGCCTGCCTTGGGTTGTGGTCGCAGTGCTGGCCTATTTTGCGTTTCAGATAGGGTTGGTGACATTCGTCTCCAATGGCGCTGGGCTTGATGATGCCGAACAGCTGGCCAATATGGACTATCTTGACTGGGGCTATGGCGGATCGCAGCCACCACTCTATACGTGGCTGGCCCATTTCATGGCTGCCCTGTTTGGTACAAATCTGTTCACCCTGCAGCTCGTAAAATTCGGCCTGCTTGCCAGCCTGTTTGTCAGCGTCTTTTACGGCCTGCGTCTGCTGGGCTTTTCCAATACAGTCTCTGCGGCCGGCATGCTGGGGCTGTTTCTCATTCCCCAGATTGGCTGGGAATCACAACGCGCGCTGACGCATTCAGTGGCCGGAACAACGGCCTGTGGCTGGATTCTACTGACCTTTGCCTGGCACATGCACAGGCAAAACGCCGTATCAGCCCTGCTCTTCGGCCTTGCCATGGCCGCAGCGCCCCTAGGCAAACTCAATGCGACTTTCTTTATTGTCATGGTGCTTGTGACAGGACTCAGCATCGCACCTTATCGCAAGGTGCTGTTGTCGCGACTTTCATGCATAACCCTGCTGGGCTTCCTGCTGGTGCTGGCGCCCACTGCTTTCTGGATGCTGACACACAAGACAAGCGTCATTGCCCGCTCAGGCAAATTGCAGATCGGCGCGACCGGAAATGCGCTGCTTGATCGCCTGACAGGTGCCGTCAACCTGTTTCAGTCCACGATCCTGTTTCTCTCGGTCGCCTTGATCGTGGCAGCCTTTGTTGCCACGATTTATTTTGCCAGAAGCGAGCGGCTGACAACGCCACGTTCTGCCGGCGAATTGTTCATGCGCCGCATAGTACTGATCGGGCTTGGCATTGTGCTTGCAGGCGTGCTGGTTACTGGCGCAAGTCACATCAAGGATCGCTGGCTGCAGCCCATATTGTTCCTTGGTCCGGCAGTTCTTGCCTGCCGGATCAACCGTTTTCGCGCCAATTCGCATGCAGTGCGCGATTTCGGCATTGCTGGCGCCATCGCCGCCCTTCTGGTACCGCCCATCCTATCCTACAATCTCGTGCGCGGCAGCAATTCGGCGCCCTATGGCCAGCTTGATTATGCGGCTGCCTATGAAGAAATAACCGCCAGCGGCCCCTTCAAGGTGATCTTGACGGATAATCCGCAGCTTCCAGGCAATTTCCGTCTGTTTGACCCGTCCCTGCATGTCGTGCATGCCGAGACTCCCGATCCCGAAACGCATCTTGGCAGGCCCCTGCTCGTCATGTGGCTTGGCGGGGCAAATCCCAATGAAAGAATGGCCGAATTGCTCAAAAGAATGCAGATCAGCGTTCCGGCTGCAGCGGTTCGAACCACCACCGTTCCGTTCCGGACCCGCCCCGACCACCCACCTCTGGTCGTCAGCTATTTCCTTGTGCAGGACTGAATGCCACAGCCACCCTAGGCTTGCGCGGCATCATAACCGGCCTGGTTACAAGATGCGCGCACTTATTTGACCGCATCCTGTACGGCGTGCGCCGTGCTTTTCACATCCTTGCCAATACCACGAACCGTATTTGCGCACCCCGTCAGTGCGAGTGCGCAAATGACGAGCATTGCAGACATAAAGCGGCTTGATTGCATCCCTTCCTCCTGAACTCCACATATCACAATGCCAGCCCTAAAGCACCAAGCCAAGGCGTCAAGAAATTAAGAACAATTCCAGGAAAGTGGAAACCGCTTTCCGTCCGGAACTGCGAAACAATAGGTCAGGGCAATGCCAGTCCGTATCGTCACGACAACAGTCAGCATGCCCGACACAGGTCAAAACGCCCAACACGCCGATAGGTTTCAAAGACTTCACGCAAATGATCGGCAACAGCCTTGATATGCGAGGCAGCATCACGGCGGATTGTCATTCCGAGCTGATATTTGCCGAGTGGCGGCAGATCATGTTCCGGGCCAAGTGCCACAATTCCATCGCTCAGAAGTGTGCGGCAGGACGGCGCCACGGCCAGATCAGCCAGAATGGCAGCGCGTCTGCCGGTCGCATGCGAACTCATATAGGCAACGCGGTAATTGCGTCCGGCTTTTTCAAGAGCAGCCAGCGCATTGTCGCGCCATGCACAGCCCTCTTCCCAGATCGACAAGGGCAAGGGATCACGCCTGTAGGCCGTCCCACATTTCGCTCCCACCCAGATGAGTTCTTCCTCCAGCAGGATTTCAAAATCATCGCGATTGGGCATGTTACTGGAGAGATTGACCAGCGCCAGATCAAGCTTGCCGTCGTCAAAACGCTTGCGCAGCCCCACACTTTGGTCAATCACGACATCCACCATCACACCGGGATGGGTTTCGGAAAAGCGCTTGAGCACCAGAGGCAGAAGCGATTCGCCCACATCATCTGGCGCACCAAGACGAACCAGACCGCTGAAGGAAGGGGCAACGAATTTGGCAACCGCCTCGCGATTGAGTGCAAGAATCCTGCGCGCATAGCCAAGCAACATTTCTCCATCGCTGGTGAGGGTCACGGCACGTGCATCGCGGTCGAAGACCGAGACACCAAGCTGTTCTTCCAGCTTCTTGATCTGCATGGAGACCGCAGACGGCGTACGGAAAACGGCATTGGCCGCAGCGGCAAAGCTGCCAGTATCGACAATGGCAACAAATGTGCGCAACACATCGGCATCCAGTGTCGGCAAAGGGTGTGGAACAGACACGGTCATGATGCTGCTCGCTCTTTGATTCAATTTTTCTAAATCAACATGGATGTAGCTTTCACAAGATTGATGGTCAATAGCCGCCTGTTCCAAATGGAACGACCCGCCAGACATGTGTCTGACGGGTTCCGTACAAAACAATAGCGTTTTCCGGAAAATTGTCCCGCTTATTGTGCGAGCGATGCCTCAACCTTCTTCTTCCACTCGGCATCCGGCATGATCGAACTCTGTGCCCAGAGTCCTTCGGCAGATGGTGATTGCTGCATCTGACCTTCATTGAATTGCCAGACAATGACCTGTGGTGGGTTCTGCCTGAAACTGTCCGATTCCAGATACTGGATCATCGTCGCCCATGGGCCGACATCGCCGGGATTCCAAGTCAGGGTCACAGCGCGGTCGAGATCATGTGACAAGGCTTGCGAGAAGCCGAGATAAGGTGCTGTAAAACTGTTGCCGACAACATGAACCGGCGCCTTGGCCTCATCCAGCAGCCCCTCGCCCTCTGCACCTCCCTGCTTGCGCACGGTGAAGACTTCGCGGCCAATGGCTGCTCGCTGTTCCGGCGTCATGAAATTGGCGGCCAGATCACCAAAGCGGCGTTCCTTGGTCCATTCGGCAAGCTTAGCGCCATCGCCAGCTTGCCCTGACAGTTTCCACTTGCTGTTGATGAGATCAGCAGTTGCCTTTGCGGCCGCTTCCGAGGCCCAGGCCGTCCAGTGATAATCCGTGCGGAAAAATGCGTCCTGATCCTGCGGCAAAGCCTTCAACACCGGCATCAGATCAACGGTTGCAATACCCTTTGTCGCAAGATCCCGCAGAATATTTGCGTAAAGCCCCAGAACGTCGGACGAAAGCGTCTTGCCTTCTGGCAGTTTATCCTGATGGATCAATGCCTTGGCCGGGACGACAACGACAACAAGGCCAATATTGCGTTTGGCCAGCTCCTTGTTGGTGAAGTCGATGAGATCGATGACATTATCGACCTTGGCCTTGTCAACGACATCGATTTTTTCCCAGCCCGGAAACAGCCACTTGTCGCGGCCTTCAAACACGGCTTCCTGAGCCCTGGCAGTACTCACCAGCGCGCTCGTTGCCGACAGAGCAGCCCCCGTTGCAACAGCTATCGCAATCGCGGCTTTGCCCAGAAACGCCAATGTAGATCTCCGGCTCATTTTGTGCGCTGAAGTTTGGGATTTGCTCATTGTCTTTCTCCTTGAAACTTACGGCTGGTCTGCGAGGAATGCCTTTTCCTGATCGGTCAGCGGCTGTGTCAGGGTTCTTGCAGGCCATTCCCAGATCACCAGTTTGACCTGTCTGAACTGGTCCGGATGATCCTTGATTGCATCCAACATGGCACCGGCAAAGCCACCGCCTGCCAGACTTTTCTGAACAATTTCACGTGCGCTCGCTGCCTGCAGGAATTCAATAAAGTTGGAATTCAGCGAATAGGAGGAACCAAGCAGCATCACCTCTGGCGCAGGCACCTCATCAAGCAGGCCGCCTGATCGGTTGATCTGCATGGTGACCGGGTGTTCGAGATCCGGTGCTGGACCGAATACATTGGCGGTTTCAACCAGCCCGGCCAGTTTGGTCAGATCACCAATGCGTTCCCTGGTTTCCTTGCCAATCTGCAGATCAACCGCGGTTTCGCCCGCTCCCAGCATGCCATTCACCGTGGCGGCAATGATTTCAGCTGCATGCTGCGCGCCCTTCTGATCCCAATGCGTATCGGTATGCCAATAGCCGGGCATGGGCCAATTGGTCGAAATATCAATCTGATTGAGACCGAGCGGGACAGATAATTCACGCCATTTTGCAAGGCGTGTGCGCGACTGGGCCGAGGCTTCCAGCCCGCACAGGCCTTCGGTTGCCACCTCCGCCTTGTCCGGTACGGGAACCACAATCAGCCTGGCACCCTGCCCGGCAACAAAGCTGGCAATCGCCTTGGCCAGTTTCACGCGTTCGGCGAGATAGGCATCGCCATCTGGTGTTTCAGTCAGTTCTTCTGCCAGATAAAGCCAGTTGCCACAGCCTTTGCGTACCTGCGGCCCCCCATCGCCCAAGGACCAGTACAAAAAACCATCAATCCAGCCATTCAGTGTCTTGCTGGATGGCAGCGCCTTGTCGACACTCTGGCTGATGGCGGCCGTGAAACTGCCATCAATCAGCGACTGCCATGTCAGCTTCTGTTCCAGATCCTGATTGCGATTGACCACGGCATGAACCACAAGGCTCACAAGTCCTGCAAACACGACCACGAGAAAACCAAGAGTCGAAAGGGTTCGTAAACGCTGCAACATGGTCAGAACTGGAAATAGAGGAATGGAACAACTGTCCTTTGACCAAGGACCCAGACTGCAATCAGCCAGAGCGGCAGGGCCGCGCATGCGCGTGAAATGACACGATCAGGCCACAGGCTTGGCGTCAGCTTGTAGACAAGCGGCGCATAGATGACGATGGCCCCAAGCAACAGCGTGAAAACATGTGTCGGTCGCAGGGCAGCCAGGAAAGCGCCGGAAAAGTCAAAGCCATTGGCGCCGGAAAAGCCCTTGGCAAGAGTGACGAACTCACCCCAGTTGCCCGCCCGGAACAGGGCCCAGCCCACCATGACAAAAAGCAATGTCAGAACATGGGAGGCGACAAGGCCAAGTATGGTCGGTGTCGGCTGTTCATTTTCCGGGATGCCCTTCAGACGCATGTCCCGCCACACGCGCGCAATCGCCTGACCGATGCCGTGCCAGAAGCCCCAGACAAGGAATGTCCAGCTTGCCCCATGCCACAGGCCACCCAGCGCCATGGTTATGATCATGTTGACCGACGTACGCGTCTCGCCCTTACGGTTACCGCCAAGTGGAATATAGAGATAATCGCGCAACCAAGTGGAAAGGCTGATGTGCCAGCGCCGCCAGAAATCCGACAAGGAAACGGCAAGATAGGGATTGTTGAAATTTTCCGGGAATTTCAGCCCAACCATCAGGCCAAGCCCAATGGCCATGCTGCTATAGCCGGCAAAATCGAAATAAAGCTGCACCGTATAGGCTATCACTGTCAGCACGACATCCATTGTCGTTGGCTGCGACAGCGCATAACCGGCATCGACAAGTGGCGCCAGCGTATCTGCCAGCAAGACCTTCTGGGCAAAGCCCAGCATGAAGCGCTCAACAGCAAGCGAAAATTCCACACGGTCGAAAACACGGAATTTCAGCCGATCCGCCACCCATTTGTAACGCACGACAGGGCCCGCAACCAGATGGCCGAACATCGACTGATAGGTGGCGTAATTGATGAAACTCTGTTCGGCTGCAACAGTCTGACGATAGACGTCAACAGAATAGGAAATTGCGCCAAACACAAAGAAGGACAGACCGATGGGAAGCGCAATTTCCACCCAGCCATTGACGGGCAGCCCCAGTTCACCGGCCGTATCGACCAGCATATTGGCATATTTGAAGACCACCAGAGAAAGCAGCGGACCAATGATACCGACAAAAAGTGCCCATTTTCTTGCCGAGCCCTGCGCACGCGCAATCCAGAAACCCGTCACCCATGACCAGATCGCAATGCCGACAATCAAGGGAAGAAAATCCGCACGCCACCAGGCATAAAACAGCCAACTGAACAGAAGAATTGCGACGTTTCGCGTGACCGCTGGTGTAAACCAGTAAACCAGAAAAAACACCGGCAGGAAAAGAAACAAAAAGCTGTTGCTGGCGAAAACCATTGAATAAACTTCTATTATCTATAGCTTGGGCATTCTTCTTCATCCAGCATTGTACGAGCCGCCCAGATCCCTAGCGCCCATCAATCCTTGACGAACAGAAAACAGCAATTGATTTCAGGACGATATGTCCTCACATTTCCGTTTGATCGATCTGACCAACCAGAACCGGCTTGTCCGCAGTACCAACAAGAAAAAGACTGTAGCGATCCCCTGCCTTGAGGTCTGGCAGCTGCAATGGCGCAGATACTGCATCTGCACATTTGCCTTGCAATTGCGCCTTCACAGGATTGATGGAACGCTGCCTGCTCGTACCTACCGCAACATCCTTGAAAACCGTCTGACCGGAGGCAATGACAACTTCCCCATTACAGCCCGGCAGAAGATTATAGACCCGCAGTTCCGCCTTCAGATCATCATGTCCGCGCGTCTGGTCGACAACCGAAGCCTGCCTGACCGCTCCCCCCTCATTCCACAAGAGAACGGTCACAAAGGAATCGGCTGACAGATCTACCTTGCCATCCAGCCTGCTGCCATTGACCGAAATTTCTTCCGTCCCCCCCCTTGAGCAAACGGAAATTTGTTGCGTTTCTCTCGCCAGCCTTCAACTCTACCGGCGAGAGAGAACCCAATTGCACCGAAGCCACACCATCCAGCCCTGACACGACGCGTACGAAAGCAGAGCCTTTTGGCGGCTTCGGTGCATACAACTTACCCACTTCCTGTGCGTAAGCTGCCTCCGCAGAAACACTAGGCGCAACACCAATAAAACCAAGTACAACAACTAAAGAGTAATAGAATTGCAATCTGCTGTTCATGATAATTTCCAGTCAGCCATCAGCGCCTGCCACACCGGCCTCATATCCACGAAACGAGACAGCCCCAAATCTGGAACTCCACCTTCAACCCCGACCGGAAATACCCTGCAACTGTTCAAACTGATCAACCTGCAGCCATCACAACGACTTCACAATTTACACAGAAGCCCGAGCACAGCTGCAAACCACGCGCATTACCCCAATTTCACCATACCTCGCAGCACAACTCGCCAGCCCCGCACCACCAAACATTGAACACTTATCGTTCACACATAGCAAACAATAAGCGGGCACGGATTACATATCCATGCAACGCACTACCACTTCATATTTGTTACAGAATACCAATTGCCAATATTTTTCTAGTAATATTATCAAACTTATTTGTCAACAGTTTCAAAAAAGAACCCAATGAATTGATTTGAATTTTACACTGTCTACAATATCACGACGATAATCCCATTAATTGTTCACTATTTTATAACTATGCTGAAAATATGCGGCATCTTTTGCCTTGCCCTGACACAAAATTGGTTGGAAGAACTTGTCTGAATGCGACATAGTAATATAGGCGGCAAACCGGAATACGCATCGACATGAATACAGCCATTCCCCAGAACGAGACAGCTGATCTCAAGCGCACGATCGTCTTCTTTCTTGTTCCCAATTTTTCCATGATCGCATTTGCGACCGCGATCGAGCCTTTGCGCATTGCCAACCGCATGCTCGGGCATGAGGCCTATCGCTGGCGCCTGGCTTCGACCGATGGCAAGCCGGTTGCCGCCTCCAATGGCGTGGAATGTGCCGTCAACACCTCGCTTGAGGAAGAACGGCGTCTTCTCAACAGCGGGCAAAAGCCATCCATGCTGTTTGTCTGTTCCGGCATCCAGGTCGAGAATTTCCGCAACAAGAGCGTATTTGCCTTCTTGCGCGAGGAATATAATCATGGCGTCGCCATTGGCGGCATGTGTACGGGCGCGCATATCCTTGCCGCAGCCGGTCTGCTTTCCGGCAAGCGCTGCGCCATTCACTGGGAAAATCTGCCGGGCTTTGCCGAGGCTTTCCCGAAGGCAGAGGTCTATGCCGATCTGTTCGAGGTCGACAGCAATATTTACACCTGCGCCGGTGGAACGGCTGCACTCGACATGATGCTGAAGCTGATAGGCGATGATTTCGACAGCAATCTGGTCAACCGGATCTGCGAACAGGCGCTCACTGACCGGGTGCGCAATCCGCATGACCGTCAGCGTCTTCCCTTGCGCGCCCGCCTTGGCGTGCAGAATTCAAAGGTTCTGACCGTCATTGAAATGATGGAAGCCAATCTGTCGGAACCTTCGGCATTGGTTGATGTTGCAGGCTCCATCGGCCTGTCACGGCGACAGATCGAACGCCTGTTCCGGCAGGAAATGGGCCGCTCCCCTGCCCGTTATTACATGGAAATGCGCCTTGACCGGGCGCGACACCTCCTGCTGCAATCCTCCATGTCGATTGTCGAGGTGGCGGTTGCCTGCGGCTTTGTCTCGGCCTCGCATTTTTCCAAATGCTATCGCCAGCTTTATGGCCGTTCCCCGCAACAGGAGCGCGCAGAACGCAAGGTCAACAACGCAGCCTGAAGCCACATGACGGGATAATGCTGCCGGTCGCCGCCTGCACGGAATATGTCGCCTAAAGGCAAATGATGCGCGACAAGTGCGATTATGGTTCAACAAAAACCAAGGGGTCGCAAAAATGGCAGGATTTCCCAGTAAAGCAAAAGTCGTTATCGTTGGCCTTGGCGGCATTGTAGGCGCATCAGTCGCACATCATCTGATCGAGCGTGGATGGGATGACATTGTTGGCATCGACAAGTCGGCCATCCCCACCGATATTGGCTCTACGGCTCATGCCTCGGATTTCTGCTACACGACCAGCCATGATTTCCTGTCCTGCTGGACGACGCTTTATTCGATCGATTTCTATGAAAAGCTGGGACATTATGCGCGCGTCGGCGGTCTGGAAGTGGCCCGCGTCGGCGATGATGCGCGCATGGATGAAATCCGGCGCAAGGTGACCTCCGGCAAGGCGTTCGGCACCAGAGCACGGCTGATTGAACCTGCGGAAATCAAACAGAAATTCCCGCTGATCGAAGAACATCTGGTGCAGGGCGGCCTGTGGGATCCTGATGCTGGTCTGGTGATTCCACGCTCGCAGACAGTTGCCGGCAAGCTGGTTGATCAGGCAGAGGCAAGCGGCAAGCTGAAACGCTTCGCCAATACGCCAGCGCAATCGCTGATCGTTGAAAATGGCCGTATCAAGGGTGTTGTCACCCATCGTGGCACGATTGAAGCGGATCATGTTGTGGTCTGCGCCGGCTTGTGGGGCCGACTGATTGCGGCAATGGCGGGCGAAGACCTGCCGCTCATTCCGATTGACCATCCGCTGACCTTCTTCGGCCCCTATAATGAATTTTCCGGTACCGGCAAGGAAATCGGCTGGCCATTGCTGCGGGATCAGGGCAATTCCGCCTATATGCGCGACACAGGCGACCCGAAAACCGCAGAAGGCGGCCAGATCGAATGGGGCTATTATGAGGAGACCGAGCCTCGCCTCTGCCATCCGCGCGATCTTCTGGAAAAGGAACAGGCGCGTCTTTCGCCATCCCAGCGCGATCTCGACATGGAGCAGATTCTGGCGCCGCTGGAACGCGCGATTGAACTCACCCCCATTCTCGGCGAGCTTGGCTACAATGAAGGCCATTCCTTCAACGGCTTCCTGCAGGTGACCACCGATGGCGGACCGTCGGTGGGCGAAAGCCAGAAAGTGCGTGGCCTGTGGTATGCGGTCGGCATCTGGGTCAAGGATGCGCCGGGCATGGGTAAGCTTGTTGCCGACTGGATGACCGACGGGCGCACGGCCATTGACCATCACGCCATTGATTATGCGCGTTTTTACCCGCATCAGATGCAGGAACAATTCATCTGGGATCGCTGCACCGAAACAGCGCGCAAGGTCTATAATCCGGCCGTGCATCCGCGTGAGCCATTTTCACTTGGTCGCAATATCCGCCGCTCGCCATTCTATGAGCGCGAAAAGGAACTCGGCGGCTATTTCATGGAGCTTGGCGGCTGGGAACGTGCACATGGTTATGCTGCCAATGAGCACCTGCTCGAAAAATATGGCGACCGCATTCCGGTGCGCGAAAACGAATGGGACAATCGCCATTTCTGGCGTGTCTCCAATGCCGAACATCTGGCGATGAGCGAGGATTGCGGCATTATCAATCTGTCGCATTTTGCCATGTATGACATTGAAGGCCCGGATCACGTCGCGCTGATGGAATGGCTGTGCGCGGCAAAAATCGGCGGCGACACCAATATCGGCAAGGGCATCTATACCCATTTCCTGGATGATGAGGGCATGGTGCGCGCCGATTTCACCGCCATCCGAATGGCTGACCGCATCCGCATGATCGATGGTGCCGATGCAGGCCCACGCGATTACTACTACATGCGCCGCGTGGCGGAAGATAAGGATTTTGATGTCACCATCACCGAT
Source organism: Daeguia caeni (assembly GCF_042653845.1). Lineage (NCBI taxonomy): Bacteria > Pseudomonadati > Pseudomonadota > Alphaproteobacteria > Hyphomicrobiales > Brucellaceae > Daeguia > Daeguia caeni. The sequence continues at coordinate 18,491 of NZ_JBHSEL010000049.1, forward strand.
GTGACGGAAAAATATATCACCATCGGCATCTGGGGGCCGAATGCGCGCACCAAGCTGAAACAGGTGGTGGAAGACCCGGCTGGTCTAGATCCGGAAAACTTCCCCTTTGCCGCAATCAAGACGATCCGCATTGCGGGCAAGGATGTCATGGCCTTCCGCATTTCCTATGTCGGCGAACAGGGATGGGAATTGCACATGGCTTATGAGGACGGTCTTGCCGTGTGGGATGCCCTGCGTTCGACCGGCGCCATTGCCGTTGGCGTTGAAACCTATGCCAATTCACGCCGCCTGGAAAAAAGCCTGCGCCTGCAAAATGCCGATCTGCTCACCGAATACAATCTGTTCGAAGCCGGCCTGGCCCGTCCGAAGGTCAAGGAAGCCGACTTCCGCGGCAAAGCCAAGCATCTGGAATACAAGGCGCGTCCGCATCAGCCAGCCATGCTGTGCACGCTCGTCATGACCGACAATATCGATTCCAAGGGTGTTGCACGTTATCCCGTAGGCACCATGCCTGTACAGGATCCGGCCACCGGCGAAACGCTGGTTGATGAACTAGGCCGGCGCTCATACACCACCTCGGTTGCCTACGGCCCGACCATTGGCAAAAATATCGCCCTTGCCTATCTGCCATGGGCCTATTGTCAGGAAGGCCGCAAGCTTCAGGTCGAATATTTCGGCGAGACCTATCCGGTTGAAGTGGCAGCCGTGGGCTATCGTCCGCTCTACGACCCTGAAAATCTGAAACCCAAAAGCTAACAGCTGGAATGGGCTAACGAAAACGCCGTGCGTCCGGACGGAAACACGGCGTTTCAATTGAGACACTGTGTTCAATGTCAGGCGCGCCGGCGCAAATCGGCCCTGTTGTGGACAAATACGATTCAGTCGCTCATTTGCAGTCAGCCCTAGCGGGCTCTGCATCAAACAGATCAAGACTGACCAGTTTGCCATGCATGGCGAAATCGCCATAATCCATGGTCAGATCGCGCGTAATGCCATTTTTGTAGAGCTTGAAATTGATGCGGTAGATTGGCAGCCCGTCCTGGTTTTCCTCATCATTGAAATAGGCGATCGTAACCGGCCAGACCTTTTCGCTGGCCATCTTGCCCATCAAGGCCGTTTCCTCGTCCTTGAGGACCAGGGGTTTGCCAATGACGACACTTGTCACCGTGACCTTGTCGGCCTCTTCCGAGCCATCAAACAGGTTGGTCTGATAAAATTTCTCGCCAGCTTCCGCCTTGCCGATCAACTCGATCATGTGTCCGGTGGGAAAATGGCTTTTGGGCAGGTCGAACTGTTTTTCCCTGGGGCGCGTCAGTTCAACCACGGTCTTGCCGCCGGCAAGTTTCGCATCACCGCGCACTTCCTTGGTCAACTCCTTGTCGACAAAGGTCTTATTGACGAAACGAAAGCTCTTGCCATCGCCGCCTTCATAGGTGGTCGTCTGCTGGTCGGTCACGCGCTGCGGCTGTTCTTCCATGTCAATTCGTGTCACGAAACGGAAGTTCGTCGTATAGCCCTCGCAGGCCGAGCCATTGAACTCATAGACCATCCGACCTTTAAGGCCTGTGATACCCGATTTTTCATCCGCGCGATCGAGCGTCAGATCGTAGACAGCACGATGCGGCTGAAGCGAAACAGGCGCTGCCACCGCCAGCGCATGACTTGCCCACACAAAGGCAGCAATACCACTGACGGCTACTCCGACACTCAACAAACGCATACGCAAATCTCCCGATGAATTATGCGATATGATAAAAAATCTCGTGGCGGAAGCGAGGCAAAAAAAACACGATTGGAAAAGCTTCACCGATTCTTTTTAATGGTGAGTCTCTTGAATGCCTTCATAAGCTAGGACGAACGCAATGAGCGATACAATCGAAACCCGCCTGAAAAATCTGGGTATTACCATTCCTGAAGCGGCAGCGCCGGCTGCCAATTATGTTCCTTATGCCCAAAGCGGGTCTTTGCTGCTGACTTCCGGTCAATTGCCGCTCGAAGCCGGCAAGCTGGTCAATACGGGACGCCTGGGTGATTCGCTCACCGTTGCGGATGGTCAGATTGCGGCACGTGCCTGCGCAATCAATATTCTGGCCCAGGCAAAAGCAGCTCTTGGCGATCTCAACCGCATCAAACGCCTCGTCAAGATCACGGCCTTTGTCGCCTCTGCCCCCGATTTCACCGAGCAGCATCTGGTCGCCAATGGTGCCTCGGATCTTCTGGTGGCAATCCTTGGCGATGCCGGAAAACATGCCCGTTCTGCTGTTGGTGTCGCCAGCCTTCCGTTGAATGCTGCCGTCGAGATCGAAGCAATTATTGAGGTAGCATGAGATGACCGACATTGGATGGCTGACAAAACGCCCGATCGCCCATCGTGGCCTGCATGATGGCAATCATGAAATCTGGGAAAATACGCTTGCCGCCTTCAGGCGAGCGATTGAAGCTGGCTTTGCCATTGAATGTGACGTGCATCAGACCAAGGATGATCAGGTCATCGTCTTCCATGACGATGACATGCTGCGTCTGGCCGGTCGTGGCGGGCTGATCAGTGACCTGCCCCTTGCCGAAGCAACCCGGCTGCGCATTGGCGGTACAGAAGAATGTGCGCCATCCCTGCGTCAGCTGCTTGATCTGGTCAATGGACAGGTGCCGCTGATCATCGAGCTCAAGGGCATTGAAGGAACAGATGGAGCACTGGTCAAGGCCGTGGCGCGGGAACTCGCCAATTATCAGGGCGAAGCGGCCATCATGTCGTTTGACCACCATCTGATCCGTCGCTTTGCCGCGGAAGCACCGGGCATTCCGGCTGGTCTGACTGCCGAAGGCCGGCGCATGTCGGACATGGAACAGCATTTTTCCATGCTTGCCCGTAATATCGACTTCGTCTCCTACAATGTGGAGCACCTGCCCAACCCATTCGTCACCTTTGTCCGGGAACGGCTGAACATGCCGGTCATCAGCTGGACAGTAACTGACTGGGAGCTGAAAAAGCAAAGCGATCTCTATGCAGATCAGATCACCTTTGAAGGATTTGATCCACGTGTTCCAGCGGCATGACGGCCAAAACCGTCATGCGAAAGCCACCCGATGGCAGTCGCGTTCGGGGCAACAATGACGAGTGAGGATGCGCGGTGCGTGAGGAGAATCCGCATAACGACGAAAAGCTTGTTCTGCGGATTGTAGAAGGCATGAACGCCTTCACGCCGGATGAATGGAACAACCTCTCCGGCACCGCGCATCCTGATCACAATTACAATCCTTTCATCTCACACGCCTTTCTTCTGGCCCTGGAGCAATCCGGCTGTGTCGCGCAGGAAACCGGCTGGCTACCACGCCATCTGCGTCTGGAAACGGTAAGCGGCGAACTGATTGGCGCAGTGCCCAATTATCTCAAAAGCCACAGTCAGGGTGAATATGTGTTTGACCATGGCTGGGCCGATGCCTTTGAACGCGCCGGTGGCCGGTACTATCCCAAGTTTCAGGCCGCCGTGCCGCTTACACCTGCAACCGGCCCGCGCCTGTTGACGAACAGGGCCTTTCAGCCAGATGCGGTGCGTCTTGCTCTTGCTGCCGGTCTGGCACAGCTTGCAGAACAGACAGGCGTTTCTTCCGCCCATGTCACCTTTGCACTTGCGGACGAAATACCGGTTTTGGAAAAAGTCGGCTTCCTACACAGGACAGACCAACAATTTCATTTCAAAAACAATGGGTTTTCTCATTATGATGATTTCTTGCATGAGCTTTCGTCACGCAAACGCAAGGCCTTGCGCAAGGAACGCAAGGCTGCCTTGTCCTCCGGCATAGAGATCGACTGGCTTACCGGCCGCGACCTCACTGAAGCCGTCTGGGATGATTTCTTTGCCTTCTATATGGACACGGGGCTCAGGAAATGGGGCCGGCCCTATCTCAATCGCCGCTTCTATTCGCTGATTGGCGAAACAATGGCCAATGACATCCTTCTCGTCATGGCACGGCGCGACGGACGCTATATTGCCGGTGCAATCAACTTCATCGGCGGCAACACGCTCTATGGTCGCCATTGGGGCTGTATCGAGGATCACCCCTTTCTGCATTTCGAAGTCTGCTATCATCAGGCCATTGATTTTGCCATTGAGCGCGGGCTGCAAACGGTCGAGGCCGGCGCGCAAGGTGAACACAAGCTGGCGCGTGGCTATATTCCGGTCACGACGCATTCAGCACATTACATCGTCCATGAAGGCTTGCGCGATGCGGTGCGTGACTATCTTGACCATGAACGACGCGCGGTGGAGGAAATCCACACCAACTTGCAGGCGCATACACCCTTCCGCCATGAGCGCTGATGTCATCTTGCTAAACAATGATCAATTCGCTCTGATCAGCCAAATATCATTCCGGAGAGAATCGCATGACCGCCACTTATGACAGCAACAATGTCTTTGCCAAAATCCTGCGCGGCGAAATTCCGTCCTGCAAGGTCTACGAAACCGATGATGTTCTGGCATTCATGGATGTGATGCCGCAGGGCACCGGACATACGCTGGTCATTCCTAAAGCGCCATCACGCAATCTGCTCGATGCCAAACCCGAAGTGCTGGCCAATCTCATCCAGGCCGTGCAGAAGATCGCCCTAGCAGTCAAGAAAGCCTTCGATGCCGATGGCGTGACCATCATGCAGTTCAACGAGCCTGCCTCGGGCCAGACCGTTTATCATCTGCATTTCCATGTCATCCCGCGTTTTGACGGTGTCGCCCTGAAGCCGCATAGTGGCCAGATGGAAGACATTGCCATTCTTACGGCAAATGCTGAAAAAATTCGCGCAGCATTATGATATTTAATGCTTTTATAGCATAATCCATCCTGCCACGAGCAGGATTTCCGCCACGGCTATGCCGACAAGCAGACGCTTGCCGGCAAGCAGAAAGGCAAAAAAACCAGATGCAGCAGAGCCTACGCGCAGCCATAAGGGCGCATTGGCAAGCTCCCCATTGGGATAAAGGATAAGCTGGGCGATGACGCCAGCAACCAGCGCCGTCGCCACACAGCGCACAAAGACAAGCGCTTCCGAATCTTCACGGATACGCCCGCCGACAATCACGCCCATCAAACGGAAAACATAAGTCGGCAATGCACCAGCAAAGAGAATGAACAGATAGGGCCACCACCAGGTCGAAAAGCTTGTCCAGGTCATTTGGCCACCTCTCTGGCACGCTTTCCACTGCGGTGGATGCCATAGGCAATGACCCCGCCCAACAAACCGGTCAGCATCAGATCATAACCCGGCGTGACGGCATGAATGGCGGGTAACAGAATGAGACCAGCCAGCATTGCGACCTGCCCTGTCCGCTCGCGCGCCGAGCGCCAAAGCGAGGTCAGAAAATACATCGGCGTCAGCATGAACAGAGCAGCAAATATCAGAGGTGAAAACGATGCCGACAGATGATAGATAATCGCTACTACAATGGCATTGGAGCCCACAAGCACCGTGCCAATGCCGGCAAAATAGCTTGTCCGCATGGCACGCGGGATTTTCCGCAGCTCTTCCATCGCCATGACCCATGCAGTTACGGCGATGAAATGGCAAAGGGCTGCCAGTGTCAGTTTGCGTGTTTTCGTCCCCTGCAATTCTGGCAGAAGCGCCACGACCATCGGCATCAGGCGGACAGATGACAAGGCAACGGCAAAGGCTGCTGCTGGCAGAGTTGCGCCAGCACTGATGGCACCGATCAAAACCACCTTGGCCGGCAGGGCCCATATGCTGAGCGTCATGAAAACGGCCTGCCCGACGCTAATTCCGCTTTCAATGCAAAGCCCGGCAAAGCCGACAAACGAACTCATCAACAACAGTGATGGAATGCTGAAAAAGCGTGACATCCCGCGCAAATACCAGCCAAACCGGCTGTGGTGCGAAGCATTTTCGGAGGTTTCGTTATCGACGGGAATCGGGGACATGCGCTGTTGTAAATGATTTAACGCTAGGATGGGAACAGCTTTTGCGTGGCAGCACGCATTTCAGACCGGTCATGAAAAAGGCCCTTGCTGGAAGGGCCTTTGTTCATCATTTCTTGCGTGGCACTTTCGGTACGGATGAAGACCGTTTGACCGATTTTTTCTCAGCCTTGGGCTCATCCTCTGCGACGCCAGCCAAAGCCATTTCGGCCTTGGTTGCTGCCTTCTTGCGCACAGTCTGCCTTTTTTCGGCCGGAACATCCTTCTTCGGCTTTACCGGCCGGTCAGACACGGTCTCAAGCGACAGTTCCGACTTGCCATCAGCAGTCTTGACCACATCAACCCGAACCGTGCCGCCATGCTTCAGCTTGCCAAACAGGACTTCATCGGCCAGCGGCTTCTTGATGTGTTCCTGAATGACGCGGCCAAGCGGACGCGCACCCATTGCCTCATCATAACCCTTGTCGGCCAGCCATGCGATAGCCGCATCGGTCAACTCGAAGGTGACGCCGCGTTCAGCCAGCTGCGCCTCAAGCTGCAGCACGAATTTCTGCACGACCTGATGAATGACCGGAACCGGCAGCGTCCCGAATGGAATGATCGCATCGAGACGGTTACGGAATTCCGGCGTAAACAGCCGGTTGATCGCCTCCATATCGTCGCCTTCGCGCCGCGTTGAGCCGAAACCAATTGCCGATTTGGCCATTTCGGCTGCGCCGGCATTGGTGGTCATGATCAGGATCACATTGCGGAAGTCGACCTTCTTGCCATTGTGATCGGTCAGCGAGCCGTGATCCATCACCTGCAACAGAATATTGAACAGGTCTGGATGTGCCTTTTCGATTTCATCGAGCAACAGCACGCAATGCGGATGTTGATCAACGCCATCGGTGAGCAGGCCGCCCTGATCAAAGCCGACATAGCCGGGCGGCGCACCAATCAGACGCGATACGGTATGGCGTTCCATATATTCCGACATATCGAAGCGTAACAGCTCGACGCCAAGTGATTTGGCAAGCTGACGCGCCACTTCGGTCTTGCCAACGCCGGTCGGGCCAGAGAACAGATAGCAGCCAATCGGCTTGTCAGGCTCACGCAGGCCTGCACGCGCAAGCTTGATCGAGGCTGCCAGTGCCTCAATCGCCAGATCCTGCCCATAAACCACGCGTTTCAGCTCGGATTCCAAATGCGCCAGCACGACTTCATCATCCTTGGAAACCGATTTTGGCGGAATGCGCGCCATGGTGGCAATGGTTGCCTCGATTTCCTTGACACCGATCGTCTTCTTGCGCTTGCTTTCGGGCAGAAGCATCTGGCTTGCGCCCGTTTCGTCGATCACGTCGATCGCCTTGTCCGGCAATTTGCGATCGGAAATATAGCGCGCCGACAGTTCCACCGCCGACTTGATCGCATCCACCGTATATTTGACCTTATGGAAATCCTCGAAGTAAGGCTTCAGCCCCTTCATGATTTCGATCGCATCCTCGATCGACGGCTCATTGACGTCGATCTTCTGGAAACGACGCACCAGCGCGCGATCCTTTTCAAAGAACTGGCGATATTCCTTATAGGTGGTCGAGCCGATGCAGCGGATCGTACCCGACGAGAGCGCCGGCTTCAACAGGTTCGATGCATCCATCGCGCCGCCCGAAGTTGCGCCCGCACCAATCACCGTGTGAATTTCATCGATGAAAAGAATGGCACCAGGATAGTCTTCCAGCTCCTTGACGACCTGCTTCAGCCGTTCCTCAAAATCGCCGCGATAACGTGTGCCGGCCAGAAGCGTGCCCATATCAAGCGAGAAGATTGTCGCATTGGCCAGGGCCTCAGGAACCTTGCCTTCCACAATGCGCTTGGCAAGGCCTTCGGCAATCGCCGTCTTGCCAACGCCAGGATCGCCGACATAAAGCGGATTGTTCTTGGAGCGGCGGCAGAGAACCTGAATGGTGCGATTGACCTCGCTTTCGCGGCCGATCAACGGATCGATGCGGCCAGAACGTGCCTTTTCGTTCAGGTTGACGCAATAGGCTGTCAATGCATCCTGTTTTCTCTTTGGCCCGTCTTCCTGCTCGCTGCCACTCAGACGTTCCTCATGCGCGCTTTCCGCACCACGTGGCGTACGCGTCTCGCTGTTTTGCGGGCTCTTGGTAATGCCATGCGAGATGTAATTGACCGCGTCATAACGTGTCATCTGCTGTTCCTGCAGGAAATAGGCAGCATGGCTTTCCCGCTCTGCAAAGATCGCGACCAGTACATTGGCGCCTGTCACCTCTTCGCGATTGGACGACTGGACATGAATGACGGCGCGCTGGATCACGCGCTGGAAAGCCGCCGTAGGCTTGGAGTCCTCGTCATAGCCGGTGATGAGATTGGTCAGCTCCCGGTCGATATAATCGGTGACGGTCTTTCGCAGTTGCTGGAGGTCAACATTGCAGGCGCGCATGACCGCGCCGGCATCCTGATCATCAATCAGGGCCAAAAGCAGATGTTCGAGCGTGGCATATTCGTGATGCCGCTCGTTTGCGATTGTAAGCGCCTGATGCAGTGCACGTTCAAGGCTGGCAGAAAACGATGGCATATGACCTCACTTTTTCTCCATTACGCATTGTAATGGATGCTGGTTCTGGCGAGAAAAGTCCATCACCTGACTGACTTTTGTTTCGGCGACCTCATAAGTATAGACCCCGCACTCCCCGACACCGTGATTATGCACATGCAACATGATGCGTGTGGCATCCTCAAGGTTCTTCTGGAAAAACCGCTGCAGCACATGCACCACGAATTCCATCGGGGTGTAATCATCATTCAACAGCAGCACGCGGTACAGGTTTGGTTTCTTGGCTTTCGGCTCCGTACGCGTGACCACAACCGCACCCGCATCTGGCAAGCCTCCGCGTGTCTTGTCTTGCATTGTTGGTTCAAATTGCGTCATCGAACTATCTGCCCGTATGCCAAATTCCGAAGTTTACCCTGCACTGATATTTAGGATTTCCAACGCTGATTTTAAGCCCTTCAGCAACACTTGCAACCGCGACAATTGACCCTGACGAATTTATGCGCACCCTTTCAGAACAGGACAGGACCTCTGCCGTTTTGCGCGTCACTCCGCTTTCTGAAAACAATTAAATTAATTTTAAATAATATATTAAGACCAATTTTGTGGCGGCCATAAACTGGAATTACTGCAGAGGTATAAACTCTCTAAATTCGGCGTGTATTGAATCTCTTTCCTCCATCCATTTTCAAACACAACATTTTAAACACCACCCATATATTTCTCTGTCCCCCCATCCAAAGACAGCGACTGCCCGCGCGAGCGGGCTTTTTTCTTGCCTGATACAGTCCGGCACATCCGCCCGCCTCCCCCAAGATCACGGGAGGAACCTTTCAGGAATTCATGAACAGGTTGGTTACCATAAACGGATTGGTAACGCTAATCGCATTAGAATGACCGCAACGAATCCCGGCACGTGCTTCACCCCCGGGAAAATCTGCACTACAGGTAGGTCATTATCGTGCGTATCGCGTTTCAAAAAGTTGCTTTTGTGCTCAAAAAAGCTGCTCAAGCCACTCTTCTTCTGACTGCAGTTGCTGGCGTGACAGCCACCTCAATTGCTTCAGCGGTTGCTGCCAACGATCGATATGCTGCAATTGTCGTCGATGCCAATACAGGCAAGACGCTTTTTTCATCCAAGGCCGATGAATTGCGTTACCCGGCATCCCTGACCAAGATGATGACGATCTACATGATGCTGGATGCGATCAAGGCCGGTCGCATGACCATGAACACACAGATCCCCGTATCGGCCTATGCCGCCTCCCGTCCCCCGACAAAAATCGGCTTCCGTCCAGGCCAGACGATTCGGGCCGAGGATGCCATCCTTGCCATGATCACCAAATCGGCCAATGATGTTGCGGCTGCGGTCGGTGAATATCTCGGTGGCACGGAAGAACGTTTTGCGCAGATGATGACGGCAAAGGCGCGTCGTCTTGGCATGCGCAACACGACATTCCGCAATGCGTCGGGTCTGCCCAATAAGCAGCAGCGCACGACCGCGCGTGACATGGCCATTCTGGGCATGGCTCTGCGCCAGCATTTCCCACGTGAATTCGCTTATTTCTCAAAATCGAGCTTCAATTATCGTGGCAAGACCATTCGTGGCCACAATCGTCTGCTGGGCCGTGTCGAGGGCGTTGACGGCATCAAGACCGGCTATACCAATGCCTCCGGCTATAATCTTGTCTCCTCGGTCAATCTTGATGGACGCCGCCTTGTGGCTGTCGTCATGGGCGGCAATACGGGGGCTGCCCGTGATGCGCATATGGCACAGCTGATCCGCAAATATCTGCCTGCCGCAAGCCGCGGCCGTACGTCCGGCGCCCTGTTTGCCTCCAAGACCATTCCGCAGCAAGACGTGCCGGAAGTTGTTGCAGCCGCTCCAATGGCTGCTGCACCTGTGGCCGCGCCACGCACCGTACCAATTCCGGCAACACGCGTGCAGCCGGTCGAGGCACCGCAATATGCTTCCGAAACAGGCGAAGGCGACCGCGAGGAAATGCAGGTTCTCGCCCTTGCCGCCCCGGCATCGCGTCCTGCGGCAAGAGCCGCACAGGCAGCCCTGGCGCCTCGTCCTTCCGAGCCCATTCCCTTTGCAAGTGAAACGAGCATTGACCCTGTCACGACCGCATCCGCCCCGACAAAAGGCGGCTGGGCGATCCAGATCGGCTCCCTGCCAAGCCAGGAACAGGCAAATGACATGCTCGCCAAGGCATCCGGTTCCATGGGCGATCTGCTCGCACGGGTGACACCATCGACCCAGACCTTCCAGAAAGGCAGCACCATATTCTACCGCGCCCGTTTTGTCGGTTTTCCGACGAAACAGGCCGCATGGGACGCCTGCGCATCGCTGAAGCGGAAGAATTATGGCTGCTTTGCTGTTGCAAACTGATCTTGCGTGGCGGCTGGCCGCCACCTTCTTCAAACCCGCGTGTCATGAGTAAAAGGGTTTAGGATGTCCAACATGAACGACGCATTGGAACAACAATTATGGAAAACCAGCGCCTGGAAACAGGAAGGCGCCCATTCCGGCGGGCTTGGTTCGCTGTTCTTCGTGGATACGTTGAAACAGGCTGCCGCGCGCATTGCCAATGCCCGTCGTCATGGCATACTGACCCGCGATCTGGTCGGCATGCTCATCACCCATGCCTCCCGCAATCGCCGTCTGGCGCAGCCTCCGGTCGTCATGCGCATGATCCTGCCTGTTACCCAGAACAGGGTTTCCGTGCGGCTGACGATTCAAAGTTAAGTGCGCCCGTGCGCACGGACATCCCATTCATATCAGCCAAAAGCCCGCACTCTGCTGCGGGCTTTTCATTATCTGGAATCTGTCTTCAGTACGCTCAGAGCAAGCCTAGGGCGGCCAATTCCTGCCGCAATTCCGGCGGCAATGCTGCCTGGCCTGATTTGCCTGCCGCCTCATCACGCGGCGCTTCATTGCCGGCCAGATAGCGCCAGCCCTGAAAGGCGCGCCGGGGTTGCCATTCGGTCGGGATAATTTTCGGCTCCAGCACCAGATGACAACGGCCAATGCCTTCGCTGTCCGTAAACGGGCGAATATCGATCAGCCGCTGACGGCATTGGATATTGCCCTTGATGACCCAGTAAAGCGAACCGCCATCCAGCAATTCATCCACCCGCTTGGGAACCATTCGCGTGGTATGAACCTGTTCCGGAACAAGACCTGCAGCACGCTGTTCCGCAAGACGAAAATCAATCCAGGCGGCCAGGTCTTCAATACTGTCGCAACCGACACAGAGTTTTACGAGATGAAGTAGCATGGGCCCGATCTAACACATGACGTCGAAAAGAGGGAACCCGCCTTGGCGCAAGACCATGTGAATTACCGGGTATCAAGTGACATGTGATGCTGGCATGCCGGATTGTTTCATCCTTCATGCCTGCCCTGCCTTCTGGTCTGTCCGTTGTGGAAACAGATGAAGGAAAAAGCCCGGCTATCGCTTGGCCTCATCCCAACGGCCGCAAAGTCAGCAGGCCACGACATTGACGGCAAGACCACCCTGGCTGGTTTCCTTGTAGCGCTCGCTCATGTCAAGCCCAGTCTGGCGCATGGTCTCGATACATGCATCAAGCGGAACAAAATGCTTGCCATCGCCTTTCATCGCCAGCGAAGCGGCTGTGACAGCCTTCACCGCGCCCAGCGCATTGCGCTCGATGCAGGGAACCTGAACCAGCCCTGCGACCGGATCGCAGGTCATGCCGAGATGATGTTCCAGTGCGATTTCGGCGGCATTTTCGATCTGCTCCGGCGTGCCGCCCAGCACGCAGGCAAGACCTGCCGCCGCCATGGCCGAAGCAGAACCCACCTCGCCCTGACAGCCCACTTCTGCGCCGGAAATAGAGGCATTATGCTTGATGACTCCCCCAATTGCGGCTGACGTCAGCAGGAAGTCGCGAATGCCCTTCTGATCGGTTTCATCATAAAAATGCAGGTAATAGCGCAGAACGGCCGGAACCACGCCCGCAGCACCATTGGTCGGCGCCGTCACCACACGTCCGCCAGAGGCATTTTCCTCATTCACCGCCATGGCATAGACCGACAGCCAGTCATTGGCCAGCAGCGGATTGATGCGATTGTTGCGCCAGTCTTCTTGCAGCTTGTCGTATAGTTGGCGGGCGCGGCGGCGCACCTTCAGACCGCCCGGCATGATGCCATCGCGGTTAAGTCCCCGTTCAATACAGGAACGCATCGCGCCCCAGATGCGATCAAGCCCCTCATCGAGCTTTTCGCGCGTCATGAGACATTCTTCATTGGCGCGCTTCATATCCGCGATCGACAGACCGCTCTTGTGCGCCATGTCCAGCATTTCGGCGGCATTGCTGAACGGATAAGGCACATCGACCTTTTCCGTCTGCGCCTTGCCATGGGCAATCTTGCGGTTCAGTTCATCTCCCGAAACGACAAATCCGCCGCCAATCGAGAAATAGGTGCGGCGCAACAACAGCCGGTCAGCCGCGTCATAGGCCTCAAAGGCCATGCCATTGGCATGCCCCGGCAAAGGCGTCTTGCGATCGAGAACAAGATCCACCCGTGGATCAAACCGATAGGCAGGATGGCCTTCAGGCTGCACGGATTTTGCCGCCTTCACCCTTTCCACGGCCTCATCCATCACATCCGGGTCAATCGTGTCCGGCAGATAGCCGCACAGACCCAGAATGACAGCGCGATCAGTCGCATGGCCAATGCCGGTATAGGCAAGGGAGCCGTGCAGCGTCGCTTTCAGCCGGACGATTTTCGCATGTGCAGGACGCGGCCAGTCTCCGTTGCGGATCTCCTCCAGAAACATATGCGCCGCCGTCATCGGCCCCATCGTATGCGAACTTGATGGACCAATGCCGATCTTGAACAGGTCGAAAACCGAAAGAAACATTGCGCACCCAATTCCCCTATCCGCAGCAGCAGGCACAAGATTCGCCACCGCGACTTATAATCGCATTAGGATAGTGGAGTTTGGCATGAAGGCAAGCAAATTGCTGGTTGCTTATTCTGACAAGCAACCAGCCTTGTCTGCGTTCAGCTTGTACGTCGAAATCAAATCGAGAACAGATAGGCCATCATGATGATGGCTGCCAGACCGGCGATCGCCCAGAAAGCTACGCCCCAGCAAGATTTTTGAACGATATCGTCCATGAAACTTCAGAGACTCCGTTGGTCAATTCATCGGCCGAAAGGTGCAGCCGGAAAGGCCCATATAGCGCTGCAACTGTGGCAAGGCAATGATAAAATCAGGCAAAACTGTGGCAAACACCTTTCCCATAGACAGATGACCATAAATTCGGCAATTATTTCAGCATATTGCCTCAATGCCTGATTTTAACCTTTCATTCATGGTTGCGTTCAAAAAACGTCATCATGCGGACGGAAAGAGCGAATCCGTTTTGCCCGTCAGCCAATAGGCGAAAAGCCCCAGCCATTCCCGTATGGCGACGCTGAAGCGCGAAAGCGCCTCATTGGGCTGTTCGAGATAAAGCGCAAAACCTTCCTTGCCGGATGTCTTGTAATCGACACTCCACGGCACGACATCAAAACCGGCCTTTTCAAAACAGCCGACGGCACGTGGCATATGATAGGCAGAGGTGATCAGCAGCCATGTTTCGCCCGGCCTGGGCTCTGCCAGCTCTTTTGAAAACAGGGCATTTTCAACCGTGTTGCGCGACCTGTTCTCATAAATGAAGCGAGCCCCGGAATAGCCAAGCGACGTAAGCAGTTGGCGCGTTCTTTCCGCCTCGGCTGCAGCTTCCACCATGAATGCGCCCACACCGCCGGAAATGACAAGTTTCGCATCCGGAAAGAGGCGTGCAAGCCGCATGGCCTCGACAATGCGGTCGGCCGCGCTGTTAAGCTCCGCACCCTGCCGGCCGGCATTGACTTCACCATTCATGAAGCCACCCAGTACGACAATCCCGTCAACATGCTGTGGCAAGACCTCAGGACGCGGAAACCGGTCTTCCAGCGGCTGCAACAGCAAGGCGCCAAGCGTTGTAAAGGCGCCGACGCCAATGATCGCCAAAGATGCAGCAATAAGGGACAGGCCAATCCGCCGTCGCTCAAACCGGATTACGGCAAGACCAAATACGAGAAACAGCAAGACCAGCGTCAAGGGCTGGAACAGCAACCAAAAGATTTTCGACAGACTGAAAAACACGTTTCCGCCCTTTCTGCTTGCAACCGGTTTGCATGAACCAGTGATGCATGATTCCCGCCCCGGGCATAAAGCCCGAAGACTTGTTCCGTTTCAGACGCTTGGCGGATTGCCTCCCGCATTCATTGCGCGACAGGACATTTCGCTACACCGAATGCCATGCTAGACACGTGACATGCCTGACAGGGCAAATCAGCCATACGCAGCGTTTTCTTCAAACCGAAAGCATAGAATGAGCATTACCCATAAGCCACTTGATACTGCCAGCGCCTCCCGCCCGCGTCTCTTGCGCCTGGACATGGCGCGCGCAATCGCGCTGATTGCCATGGCGATTTACCATTTTGGCTGGGATCTGGAATTTTTCGGCTATATGACGGCCGGCACGACCGGCCAGGGAGGCTGGAGACTGTTTGCACGCTGCATTGCATCAAGCTTCCTGTTTCTCGTCGGCTTCAGTCTTGTACTCGCACATGGACGCGGCATTCGCTGGCGGCCAATGCTGAAGCGTCTGTCGCAGATCATCCTTGCCGCAGCCGCAATCTCAGCCGTCACATATTATCTGTCACCGGAAAGCTATATTTTCTTTGGCATTCTGCATGAGATTGCCTTTGCTTCCCTTGTCGGCCTTCTTTTTTTGCGCCTGCCGCCGCTCCTGACGGTTCTTGTTGCAAGCCTTGTGTTGGCCGCACCGCATTTTGCGCGCAGTGACATTTTCAACCAGCCCTGGCTTGCCTGGGTAGGCCTGTCTACCCAACTGTGGCGCTCCAATGATTATGTACCGGTTTTCCCGTGGTTTGGCGCCGTCCTTCTTGGCATTGCCGCAGCACGCTTCAGCCAGCAGTTCAACCTGCTGCGGTATCTTGCCGGCGGCATCAAACCACGCTTTTTGCAAAAGCCGCTCTGCTTCATGGGGCAGCACAGCCTTGCCTTCTACCTCATCCACCAGCCTGTCCTGATAGCGCTGGTCTTTCTCTATGCACAGATTGCGCCCCCCGCAAGGCCGGAGCCGCACCAGCTTTTCACCCAGTCCTGCATTGCCGGATGCAGCCAGACGGCTGGTACCGCGCTCTGCCAGCAATTCTGCAGCTGTGTCGTGACAGAACTCGACAAGGCGAAACTGTTTGAGGATGTCTTCATCGGCAAGCTCAACCAGCAAAACAGCCCTGCGGTTCAGGGCATTGTGACGCTGTGTTCGCCAGAAGAAAGCGCGGGCCAATGACCCGCGCCGCCTGTAACAATAAAATGCCCTGAATTACGGATCCGCCCGCAACCCGTTCAGGTCGAAACGCCGAGTTCCGCCAGACGTTCAAGGCAGCTTTCCTCGATCTGATCGAATTCATTGAGCGTCTCTTCAATGTCGCGCCGCTTCTGGCGCAGAATCTCGCGCTTTTCATTCACACGCTTCATCAGCAGCTTGAGCTGCCCCGTCTCACCCGGCGGCTCGTGATACATGCGAATGATCTCATGGATTTCAGCGATCGAAAAGCCAAGCCGCTTGCCCCGAAGGATCTGCTTGATCAAATGGCGATCTGACGGTCGAAACAAACGCGTACGCCCACGCCGGATTGGCGAAATCAACCCCTCGTCTTCATAAAAGCGAAGGGTTCGCGTTGAAATGCCAAACTCCCTCGTCAGCTCCGTGATTGTATAATATTCGCGCACCATTTTGTCCTATCGGCTAAGATATTGAAAACTTTGCAGCCAGACTTACGTAAAAGTCAATCGCAAAATCGATGCATATATATCATTGCTCAAAACAACATCAAAACGCAAAATCATTATTAAAGCAATTACTTTTGTAGTGAGCATCCCCCGCAAATCCGTCAGCCGGCTTGATGGCAAGGCGCGCCTGCAACAAACACCATTGCCGTGGGAGAGCCGCTCTTGCAAGAGCTTGCCTGCTCATGCCTTATATTCACGCCTTATCTTCACGACCTGACAAACGGAAACGCGGCAGAACATGAAACGAGCAGTCAAAATCACCTTGATCGGCCTTGGCGTGATTGCGCTTCTTGGCGCCCTGCCCTTTGCCGCCGAACCGGTTGTGGTCAAGCTTGGCGAAAACTCCATCCTGAAACTGGCCCAGGAAGGCAATTTCTGCAAAAGCGAGAACTGCGAGGATGGCGTCAATTATGTCGTCGGCTTTCTGGAAGCCCATTACGGGCTGTCACCGCATGATGTGAAATGGTGCATGGGCGTTGATGTCATTGCCCATTACGAGCTTCCATTGGGCAATAATATCAAGAAGATCGTGACCGACCGGATGTATCAGCGTTGCGGCGATCCCGCCGAGGATGAGCCGGTGGATGTGATCCCATCAGAATGAGCGGCCTTACTTTCGTGATTGATCTTCTGCTAAAATTGTTGGAACCTTTGCAGGCATGAGACGTTTCCACTTTTCAAGGGAGAGCACAATGGCGAATGAACAAAACAGCGTTCAGGAAGCGCTTGAAAAGCAAGTTGCAGAATTGCGCGAAGAACTGAAACGTCTCAGCAAGACGTTGGCTGCCCGTTCCGGAGACCTGCGCGCCCAGGCAGAAGATGTCATGGATGAGGCAAGCGGGCGCATGAAATCTGCCGCGCAGGTTGTACGTGAGCGCGGTCAGGCCGTCGCCGAGACGGTGCGTGAAAATCCGGGCACGGCCACCACGCTTTTTGGCACGGCAGGCCTTATTGGCCTTCTGCTGGGCATTGCCATTGGCTGCGCAATTTCGGATCGTCGCTGACGATTGCGCGAAGCGATAGCCAGTTTAGTGATACAGCCCGTGTCGCTGACGCGGGCTTTATGCTTTTTATACTGAACGAGGCACGCAGCCAACAAGCGATGACCAAAGAGAGCCATCATGAAAAGCGTTGCACTGTTGATTGCCATATCCCTGCTTGCAGGCTGTGGCGAAGCTGGTAAAGCGGCGATGAATGCGGGCAAGGGGTTTGACCGGTTTGCCTGCATGTCCCGCAATTTCAAGGGCGAGCCGCCTTGCCCGCAGCCGGAAATTGTGCCTGCTGACCAATAATCAATGGAGAGAGCCATGAGCATTGAAGTGCAAGATATCCTGTCCTTCTGGTTCTCGCCCAGAATGCGCGAAAACTGGTTTTCCAAAAGCGAGGCCATCGATACGGAAATCCGCGAAAAATTTCTGCCTGCTTATGAGGCTGCGTTGAATGGCGACTATGAAAGCTGGAAACAGCAGCCGGAAAGCGCACTTGCCTTGACCATCGTGTTCGACCAGTTTCCTCGCAATATGTTTCGTGGCAGCCCACAGGCCTTTGCCACCGACGGTCTGGCTCTCGACATTGCCAAGTGCGCGCTCGACCATGGTTTTGATCAGGAACTGTCGGCCGACAAGCGACAGTTTTTCTATCTGCCCTTCATGCACAGCGAGAATCTCGACGACCAGCGCCGTTCGGTTGAGCTCTATGAACGGCTGGGCGATCCATATTCGCTCGATTTTGCCCGTCAGCACCATGACATTATTGCGCGCTTCGGCCGTTTCCCGCATCGCAACAAGGTGTTGAATCGCGTGACGACCGAAGAAGAAGCCGATTTTCTCAAAACCCATGCCGGGTTTTAGGCGCAGGAAAAGCAGAAACCGTTTTTCTTTCAGAACCGGGCAAAAGCCTTAGAGCAATCGATAGGGCAGGATACCGCGCCGGTCATGGTCAACAGCAAGACGGCTTTTCAAGGGCGGTACGGCGCGCTGCACGCAATCGGCGCGCTCGCAGATACGGCAGGACACACCAATCGGATCAAAGGCCGAGCGCGTATTGATATCAAGCCCGTCGGCATAAACAAAATCCTTGGCATAGCTCACCTCGCAGCCCAGCGCGATGGCATAACGCCGCTGCGGCGCATGAAAACCGCCCTCGCTTTTGGTGAGTTCCGTCGCGATACACAGATAGCGCACGCCATCCGGCGTTTCAGCCAGTTGGCGGATGATCCTGCCGGGTGTTTCAAAGGCCTGATGCACATTCCACAAAGGACATGCCGCGCCATAGCGGGCAAATTGCAGCTTGGCTGCACTATGGCGCTTGGTGATATTGCCGGCCCGATCTATGCGGGCGAAAAAGACCGGTACGCCGCGATGGCCGGAACGCTGCAAGGTGCTCAGGCGGTGCGCAATCTGTTCGATGCTGGCGCCGAAACGAGCTGCCAGCAATTCCAAGTCATGGCGCATTTCCTTCGCTGCAGCAAGGAATATCTGATACGGCAAGACCAGCGCGCCCGCGAAATAATTGCGCAGACCGATCTTGCAGATTTCAACCGCTTCCGATGAACGGAAATCAGCACGGCTGGCAATTGCCGAAACCACATCTTCCATCTCAAGCTCGGCAATCTGATAGGCAATCTGGAAATTGCGCGTCGAAGCCGGCGAATAGGGATTGAGATAAAGCACGCGCGCATTGGGATCAAAACGGCGCAGGATTGCCTCATTGGGATCCGCGCGTGCAATGCGCACCCGATGGCGCTCTTCCATATATTGCGGCAGGGCAAGACCTATATCACGCGAGGGAATATCAAGCTTTGCCGCCAGGCTTTCTGCCGCAACATCGATTTCATGGACATAATTGTCGATGAAGTGGAAAAAATCACGCACTTCCTCATAAGGCGCAGGCTCTGCCCGCGTCGGTGCGCGGCCAAGTTCATTGTCAAGACTGGCAAGCTGTTCACTGTTACGGCGAAAGGCCTGATGACAGGCAAGCAACGCATGGGCAAGCCCCGGCGCATTTTGCGTAATCAGTTTCAGCTCCTGCAGACTGGGCTTGTAATTGTCGAAAACCGGATCGGCCAATGCCTCCGAGACAGCCGAAAGCAGGCGGTCATCATCACCCAGCGAAATGGCGCCAATATCAATCTGATAGTTTTCCGCCAGAGCCAACAGAACAGCAGCCGAGATCGGACGCTGGTTGTTCTCGATCTGGTTGAGATAACTGGTTGAAATTCCTAGCCGTTCAGCGAAGGCTGATTGTGTTGCCCTGTACTGTTCGCGGATTTCGCGGATCTTGCGTCCGACATAAAGCTTTTTGGTCGCCATTTTGCAACTTCGCAATTTGCTGTTTGCAAATTTATAACTTACACAATCACACCTTTTCAAGCTTTTCTCAACGCCACAGAGCGATTTAATCAGCCACATAATTCATCGCAATGTTGCATTTAAAGGCTCCAGGGAATGCAGGAACTCCTCGAACAGCTCGAAGCCCGCCGCGTGGAGGCCCGCCTTGGCGGCGGCCAGCGCCGCATTGACGCACAGCATGCCAAAGGCAAGCTGACCGCACGTGAAAGAATAGAAGTTCTTCTCGACGACGGTTCGTTCGAGGAGTTCGACATGTATGTCACCCATCGCTGCACCGATTTCGGCATGGAACAGCAGAAAATTGCCGGCGATGGCGTCGTTACCGGCTGGGGCACGATCAATGGCCGTCAGGTCTATGTGTTCAGTCAGGATTTTACCGTGCTCGGCGGCTCGCTGTCTGAAACTCATGCCCAGAAAATCTGCAAGATCATGGACATGGCGATGAAAAACGGCGCACCGGTCATTGGCCTGAACGACTCGGGCGGTGCGCGCATTCAGGAAGGTGTTGCCTCGCTTGCCGGCTATGCCGAGGTCTTCAAGCGCAATGTCGATGCTTCCGGCGTGATCCCGCAGATTTCCGTCATCATGGGCCCATGCGCTGGCGGCGCTGTCTATTCGCCGGCCATGACCGACTTCATCTTCATGGTGCGCGATTCATCCTACATGTTCGTGACCGGTCCGGATGTGGTCAAGACAGTCACCAATGAAATCGTGACAGCCGAGGAACTGGGCGGCGCCACCACACATACAAGGAAATCATCGGTTGCCGATGGTGCATATGAAAACGATATCGAAGCACTAGAACAGGTGCGCATCCTGTTTGACTTCCTGCCGCTCAACAATCGTGAAAAACCGCCTGTCCGCCCAACCCATGATGATCCGACCCGTCTGGAAAGCCGTCTTGACACGCTGATCCCCGACAGTCCGACCAAGCCCTATGACATGCGCGAGCTGATCCTTGCGCTGGCGGATGAAGGCGATTTCTTTGAAATCCAGGAAGCCTTTGCCAAGAACATCATCATCGGCTTCATGCGCATGGATGGCCAGACGATTGGTGTCGTTGCCAATCAGCCGATGGTTCTGGCGGGCTGTCTTGATATTGACGCCTCGCGCAAGGCTGCCCGTTTCGTGCGCTTCTGCGATGCCTTCAATATTCCGATCCTGACACTGGTTGATGTTCCGGGCTTCCTGCCGGGCACGGCACAGGAATATGGCGGCGTCATCAAGCATGGCGCAAAGCTTCTGTTTGCCTATAGCCAGGCAACCGTTCCGATGGTGACCCTTATCACACGCAAGGCCTATGGCGGCGCCTATGACGTGATGGCCTCCAAGCATATTGGTGCCGACATCAACTATGCATGGCCGACGGCAGAAATCGCCGTCATGGGTGCCAAGGGGGCAACGGAAATTCTCTATCGCTCGGAACTCGGCGATCCAGAGAAAATCGCGGCCCGCACCAAGGAATATGAAGAACGCTTCGCCAATCCGTTCAAGGCTGCCGAACGCGGCTTCATTGATGAAGTGATCATGCCGCATTCCTCGCGCCGCCGGATTGCCCGCGCCTTTGCCAGCCTGCGCAACAAGCAGCTGAGCACGCCATGGAAAAAGCACGACACCATTCCGCTGTGATCCCGGTCAGTTGAGACAAGCACATGATCAAGAAAATCCTTATTGCCAATCGCGGCGAAATCGCCTGCCGGGTTATCAAGACGGCAAGGAAAATGGGCATTGCCACCGTCGCCGTCTATTCCGACGCCGACCGCAATGCGCTGCATGTCAAAATGGCTGACGAAGCAGTCCATATCGGCCCTGCCCCGTCCAACCAGTCCTATATTGTCATCGAAAAGATCCTCGATGCCATTAAGCGGACGGGTGCCGATGCGGTTCATCCGGGCTATGGCTTTCTGTCGGAGAACCCACGCTTTGCCGAAGCGCTGAAGGCCGCCAATGTCACTTTCATCGGCCCGCCGGTCAATGCGATCGACGCGATGGGCGACAAGATTACCTCCAAGAAGCTGGCCGCAGAGGCCGGTGTTTCGACAGTTCCGGGCCATATGGGGCTGATCGAGGATGCCGATGAGGCAGTCCGAATCGCAAGCTCGATCGGTTATCCGGTGATGATCAAGGCGTCTGCCGGCGGCGGTGGCAAGGGCATGCGCATTGCCTGGAACGATGAAGAAGCGCGCGAAGGCTTCCAGCTGTCACGCAATGAAGCCAAAAGCTCATTCGGTGACGACCGCATCTTCATCGAAAAATTCGTCACCCAGCCGCGCCATATCGAAATTCAGGTTCTCGGCGACCAGCACGGCAATGTCATCTATCTTGGCGAGCGCGAATGCTCGATCCAGCGCCGCAACCAGAAGGTCATTGAGGAAGCGCCGTCGCCATTCCTTGACGAGGCAACCCGCAGGGCCATGGGCGAACAGGCTGTCGCCCTTGCCAAGGCTGTTGGCTATTATTCCGCTGGCACGGTTGAATTCATCGTCGATGGCGATCGCAATTTCTATTTCCTTGAAATGAACACCCGCCTGCAGGTGGAGCATCCCGTGACGGAACTCATCACCGGCGTTGATCTGGTCGAGGAAATGATCCGGGTTGCCGCGGGCGAAAGGCTGCGCATTGCGCAGGCCGATGTGAAGCTCAATGGCTGGGCGATTGAAAGCCGCCTTTATGCGGAAGATCCGTATCGCAACTTCCTTCCATCGATTGGCCGTCTGACGCACTACCGTCCGCCGGTCGAAGGCCGCCGCGATGACGGCAGCATCATCCGCAACGATACCGGCGTGTTCGAGGGCGGCGAAATCTCGATGTATTATGACCCGATGATTGCAAAGCTTTGCACATGGGGCCCGGACCGCGCCAGCGCGATTGCCGCCATGGCGGATGCTCTGGATGCATTTGAAGTCGAAGGCATCGGCCATAACCTGCCCTTCCTGTCGGCGGTGATGGATCATCCGCGTTTCCGCGCCGGTGCGCTAACCACGGCCTTCATCGCGGAAGAATATCCGGATGGATTTGCCGGCGTTGCGGTTTCGGACGAGGCTGCGCGCACGCTTGCTGCCGTTGCCGCCGAAATCAATCAGGTTACCGAAGCCCGTGACGCACAGATCTCCGGCAGATTGTCGCCTGCCACCCATACGGCAAGCGCCGAACGTGTTGTGACGCTGGCTGGCCATACCCTGCCGGTGCGCATTACCAAAGGCGAAGGCGGCACGACGATCAGCTTTGCCGATGGCAGCATTCTGCCGGTTGCCAGCGACTGGCATCCGGGCAAGCAGCTTGGCCAGTTCACCATTGCGGGCAAGGCAATTGCGGTGAAGGTTTCGCGTTCGGGTTCGGGCTGGCGTCTGCGCTGGCGCGGCATGGATGTAACCGCGCATGTGCGCAAGCCACGCGTGGCCGAGCTTGCCAGGCTGATGCCGGTCAAACTGCCGCCAGATACGTCGAAAATGCTGCTCTGCCCGATGCCGGGCGTTGTCACCTCCATTCTGGTCAAGGAAGGCGATACAGTTGAATCCGGCCAGCCGCTGGCAACCGTCGAAGCCATGAAGATGGAAAATGTGCTGCGAGCAGAACGCCGTGCGATCGTCAAACGCATTGCTGCCGAAGCTGGCGCCAGCCTTGCAGTCGACGAACTGATCATGGAATTCGAGTGATCAGGCTTCAAAGATCATCCGGCAAGCGGAGGTTTCCGCGTGCCGGAACAGCCTTGTTCAATTATTGTGGCGTGGGATGGAGATTGAGCCAATGACCAAGAAAACCCGTGCAGACTGGGAAGCGTTGGCCGAAAAGGAATTGAAGAAGCCGGTCGACAGCCTGATCTGGCACACGGCTGAAGGCATCGACGTGAAGCCGCTTTATACGGCAGACGATCTCAAGGGCATTGAGCATCTGGATGCACTTCCGGGCTTCGAACCCTTTGTGCGCGGCCCGCGTGCGACCATGTATGCCGGTCGCCCGTGGACAATCCGCCAATATGCCGGTTTCTCGACGGCCGAGGAATCCAATGCCTTCTACCGCAAGGCGCTTGCCGCCGGTCAGCAGGGTATTTCTGTCGCCTTCGATCTTGCTACACATCGCGGCTATGACAGCGACCATCCGCGCGTGGTGGGCGATGTCGGCAAGGCTGGCGTGGCGATTGACTCGGTTGAGGACATGAAAATCCTCTTCGACGGCATTCCGCTGGAAAAAGTCTCCGTCTCCATGACCATGAATGGCGCGGTGATCCCGATCCTTGCCAATTTCATTGTCGCCGGTGAGGAACAGGGCGTGCCGCGCGCTCAGCTTTCCGGCACGATTCAGAATGACATTCTGAAAGAGTTCATGGTCCGCAACACCTATATCTATCCGCCGGAACCATCCATGCGGATCATTGCGGACATCATCGCCTATACGGCTGCCGAAATGCCGAAGTTCAATTCGATCTCGATCTCCGGTTATCACATGCAGGAAGCGGGGGCCACGCTGGTGCAGGAACTGGCCTTTACGCTGGCCGATGGGCGCGAATATGTGCGCGCGGCGCTCAAGAAAGGCCTGAATGTCGATGATTTTGCCGGGCGGCTGTCCTTCTTCTTTGCCATTGGCATGAATTTCTTCATGGAAATCGCCAAGCTGCGCGCAGCGCGCCTGTTGTGGGCACGCATCATGAAGGAATTCAACCCGCAGAAGCCGGGCTCACTGATGCTACGTACCCATTGCCAAACCTCTGGCGTGTCCTTGCAGGAGCAGGATCCCTATAACAATGTGGTGCGCACCGCCTTTGAAGCCATGTCGGCAGCCCTTGGCGGCACGCAATCGCTGCACACCAATTCCTTTGACGAAGCCATTGCCTTGCCAACCGAATTTTCGGCCCGCATTGCCCGCAACACCCAGCTTATCCTGCAGAATGAAACCGGCATCACCAAGATTGTCGACCCACTCGCCGGATCCTATTATGTCGAAAGCCTCACCAATGAACTGGCTGAAAAAGCCTGGGCACTGATCGAAGAGGTGGAGGCCATGGGCGGCATGACCAAGGCGGTTGAAAGCGGTCTGCCGAAACGTCTGATCGAAGAGGCCGCAACCAGGCGTCAGGCAGCAATCGACAAGGGCGAGGAAGTGATTGTCGGCGTCAACAAGTTCCGCCTGGAACAGGAAGACGAGATCGACATTCTGGAAATCGACAACACCGCCGTGCGCAAGGCGCAGATCGCCCGCCTCGCCCGCATCAAGCAGACGCGTGACAATGCCAAGGTTCAGGCCACACTGGCCGAGCTTGAAAAAGTGGCGCGGTCGGGCGAAGGCAATCTGCTGGCGGCGGCCGTCGAAGCCTCGCGCGCGCGCGCAACAGTGGGTGAAATTTCCGATGCCATGCGCCGCGCCTTTGGCGACCATGCCGCCGTACCGCAGGTGGTCAAACAGGTCTATGGCAAGGCCTATCAGAACGAGCCGGAATATCAGACAATGGTTTCCCGTCTGCAGGACTTTGCTAAACAGATTGGCGAAAGGCCAAAGGTTATGATCGCCAAGCTTGGTCAGGATGGCCATGATCGCGGCGCCAAGATCATCGCCTCTGCTTTCGGTGATATTGGCTTTGAGGTTCTCGCCGGCCCATTGTTCCAGACACCGGAAGAAGCCGCCGATATGGCAATCAAGGCCAAGGTGCATGTCGTTGGCGTGTCGTCGCTTGCCGCCGGTCACAAGACCCTGCTGCCGCAACTGGTGGAAGAGCTGAAGAAGAAAGGCGCTGAAAATATCATTGTTGTCTGCGGTGGTGTGGTTCCGCGGCAGGATTATCAGTTCCTGTTCGACCACGGCGTGGCTGCCGTCTTTGGCCCCGGAACCAATGTCCTGGATTGCGCACGCGCCATTCTCGACCTGATGGAAGGCAAGCTGCGCAACGCATAATCATTATTAAAATCAATGATTTTTGTGAAAATGCGTAGAAATTGATTCAAAGGAATCTGCAAGCCGGGGCATTGCCCCGGCCTTGTCTTCAGGATTTCGGATCCGCCGAGGCCGGGATGGCCGAACTGGTGGCAGCGACTGGATCGCTTGCCGGAAAACTGTCTTCCAGACCTTCATTGAGCTGGCGTTCCAGTTCTTCCATGTCTCCTGCCCGGCGCGCACTGGGGCGCGTGATCAATGTATCCGATTCCAGCCCGCATTCGACGCAGGCATGGCCAAGCGCACTGCTCAACGCCACCGCCGCGCGCCTGATCACCTCATCGCGTGGAAGCTCGCTGTTGCTGTCATTCCGTACCTTGACGGTGACTTGCTCTTCGCCTGCAGTCATGAATTCCACCTGATAAAGCTGAAAGCCAGCGATGGAACTGATGCGCGTCTCGATAATGTCCATGACACACCTCCCTCATGGGGACCTGAAAGGTCAATGAAAGGTCAATGAAAGGACATGTTCACATATTACGGCGGAAAATGCGAATGACATTCAGTTAAAATGCAGGCCAAAGCCATGCATCAGGCGGCGTATGGCATAATCCGGCTTGTTCGAT
The DNA here is from genome assembly GCF_042653845.1 of Daeguia caeni. Taxonomy (NCBI): domain Bacteria; kingdom Pseudomonadati; phylum Pseudomonadota; class Alphaproteobacteria; order Hyphomicrobiales; family Brucellaceae; genus Daeguia; species Daeguia caeni. Next base: position 44,700 of record NZ_JBHSEL010000049.1, read on the forward strand.
GTCACGACGGCAAGATCGTCATGATGTGGCAACTGATCTTCCGCCCACTTCTTGGGCGACAGAAGCGACACGGTACGGCGTGCAATCGCCTCGGCCGGGTCAAGCCAGTCGACCGGCCAGGGGGCAAGCCTGCGGAAGACATTGACCAGAAAGGGATAATGCGTGCAGGCGAGTACGACAATATCGGTACGCCTGCCATCCTGCTCAATGAAACAGGGAGCAATCTGCTCCATGACAAGTGCCTCATCAATGCGCTCGCCGCGAATATGTGCTTCGGCAAGAGCCGCCAGCTGATCCGCCCCGACCAGACGGACATGACATTGTCTGGCGAATGACTGGATAAGATCGCGCGTATAGGCGCGCTTTACCGTGCCGGGGGTTGCCAGAACCGAGACCAGTCCCGACGAGGTACGCTCTGCCGCAGGCTTGATGGCCGGCACCGTGCCGACAAACGGCACGGAGGGATAGGCATTGCGCAGATCCTCCAGCACCAGCGTGGAAGCCGTATTGCAGGCAATGACGGCAATTTCCGGATCATAGGTTTCGATGAACTGGCCGAACAGATCCACAATACGCGCGCGCAGTCTGTCTTCTTCCCAGCCGCCATAGGGAAAACCGGCATCGTCAGCGATATAGACAAAACGACGGTCGGGCATCAGGACCCGTGCCTCGCGCAGAACCGTCAGCCCGCCAATCCCGCTATCAAACACCAGCACTGGCCGCTCTGTACGCGCAGACAGGGGTGCAGACATTACTGGGGCGGGCCTGTCTATCATTCTTCTGCCTTATCCTCTGTGGCTTGCGTTGCCTTGCGCGCGCGTCCTTCCGGTGCGCCGGATCCGCGCGGCTTTTTCGGCGTAAAGACGTCAAGCGAAGTCACAACACCACGCAGAAGCTTGATTTCAGCCGAAGCAAAGCCGGCACGCGTCAGGACGGCACGCAGATTGTTGACCATGATTTCCTTGCGCGCCTCAGGGCGGAAATAGCCGCGCACATCCAGCGCCTCTTCCAGATGCCGGAACAGGCCGTGCAGCTCTTCCTTCGGTGCCGGCTTCAGTTCCGGGCCGCGAAATACGGTTTCCGTCTGCGTTTCAAGGCCGGATTTCATCCATTCATAAGACATCAGCAGGACTGCCTGCGCAATGTTGAGCGAGGCAAAAGCCGGATTGACCGGGAAAGTCACCAGCTCATCGGCCAGGCCCACTTCCTCATTGCTGAGACCAAAGCGTTCGCGGCCAAACAGAATGCCGGTCTTTTCACCGCGCTGAAAACGCTGGCGCAGATCCACTCCCGCTTCAACGGCGCTGCGCACCTGTTTGAAGCCATCGCGCTCGCGCGCGGTCGTGGCATAGACAAAATTGAGATCGGCAATGGCCGAAGGCAGATCAGCATAAACCACGGCATTGTCGATCACATGATCGGCCTTGCTGGCTGCGGCCCTTGCCTTGTCACTTGGAAACTCCTCACGCGGATTGACCAGACGCAATTCCGCCAGACCAAAATTCGCCATGGCACGCGCAACCATGCCGATATTTTCAGGCAATTGCGGATTGACCAGAATGATTGCCGGGCCTTCCGCCATGATCGGGCGCTGTTTGTCTGTACCTGCCATGATAGTATCCGCTTGTGGTATCAAATCGTGGCGTTTCCCTGACACAATTGACCAGAAATCTCAAAGATAATGTTACCACGCGTACAATTGCATATGCCGTGTGATGCCCCTGCCACCGGGATTTCAGCATTTGCGGCCAATATCAACCGATTTTTGATCACAGAAATTTTGAACAATCGAAAGAATAGGGTTCTGGCTCTTTGCCTATTTGCGCGTGGATGCTATAGGGGCGCGACGCATTCAAAAAGAGGCTCCTTCCATGGCAAAAATCAAGGTTGCTAATCCGGTTGTCGAACTCGACGGCGACGAGATGACTCGTATCATCTGGCAGTTCATCAAAGAGAAACTGATTCATCCTTATCTCGACATCGACCTGAAGTATTACGATCTTTCGGTCCAGAACCGCGATGCGACCGACGATCAGGTCACCATTGATGCTGCCAATGCCATCAAGCAATATGGTGTCGGCGTCAAATGCGCTACCATCACCCCTGATGAAGCACGCGTTAAGGAATTCAACCTCAAGAAGATGTGGAAGTCGCCAAACGGCACCATCCGCAACATTCTTGGCGGCGTTATCTTCCGCGAACCTATCATCTGCAAGAACGTGCCGCGCCTTGTTCCAGGCTGGACGCAGCCGATCATCGTTGGTCGTCATGCCTTTGGTGACCAGTATCGCGCGACCGACTTCAAGTTCCCGGGCAAAGGCACGCTGTCGATCAAGTTCGTCAGTGAGAATGGCGAAACCATCGAACATGAAGTCTATCAGGCTCCTGGCGCTGGCGTGGCAATGGCCATGTACAACCTCGATGAATCAATCCGCGAATTCGCACGCGCTTCGTTCAACTATGGCCTGCAACGCGGATATCCGGTCTACCTCTCGACCAAGAACACCATCCTCAAGGCCTATGACGGCCGCTTCAAGGACATTTTCCAGGAAGTCTATGACAACGAATTCAAGGCCCAGTTTGAAGAACGCAAGCTGTGGTATGAACATCGCCTGATCGACGACATGGTTGCCTCGGCCCTCAAGTGGTCTGGCGGCTATGTCTGGGCCTGCAAGAACTATGACGGCGACGTTCAGTCGGATATCGTAGCACAGGGCTTTGGTTCGCTCGGCCTGATGACCTCGGTTCTGATGACGCCTGATGGCAAAACGGTTGAAGCAGAAGCTGCTCACGGCACCGTTACCCGCCACTATCGCCAGCATCAGAAAGGCGAGGAAACCTCGACCAACTCGATCGCTTCGATCTTCGCCTGGACCCGTGGCCTGGCACATCGCGCCAAGCTCGATGACAATGCAGAACTGAAGAAGTTCGCTGAAACGCTGGAAAAGGTCTGCATCGACACGGTTGAAAGCGGCTTCATGACCAAGGATCTTGCCCTGCTCATCGGCCCGGATCAGCCTTGGCTCTCGACCACCGGCTTCCTCGACAAGGTCGATGAGAACCTGAAGAAGGCAATGGCTGCCTGATCAGGCATCCATCTTCGACTGAATGCAAGGAGCGGCGGGATTTTCCTGCCGCTTTCTTTTTGGTTTCCGAAATAGTGAAAAACCGGCATCATGCTCTCCTGACTGCGCAGGAGGATGCACGGATGGAAGAGCTGGTTCTTTACACCAATCCGATGTCCAGAGGACGCATTGCACGCTGGATGATGGAGGAAGTCGGACAACCCTATCGAGCCGAAATTCTGGATTATGGCCCGCCGATGAAAAGCAGGGATTATTGCGCGATCAATCCGATGGGAAAGGTGCCGACGCTCAAGCATGGCAACAGGATCGTGACGGAGGTTGCCGCAATCTGTACCTATATGGCCTATACTTTCCCGGAGGCCGGGCTTGCGCCCCATCCGGATGAGCTGGCTGATTTCTACCGCTGGATGTTTTTCGTCGCAGGCCCGGTTGAAGCGGCCATGGCGGATCATGCGCTTGGCCTTGACATTCCCAAGGAACATGAAAGGCGCGTGGGCTATGGCAATTACGGGATGATGGTCGAAACACTTGAAAAGGCCGTGCAGCGCCATCCCTATATTGCTGGCGAACGCTTTACTGCAGCCGATGTCTATGTCGGCGCCCATATAGGCTGGGGACTAACCTTTGGCACCCTGCCCCAGAGCGCGGCTTTTGAAGCCTATTGGCAACGCCTTTTGCTTCGCCCGGCGCTCAAACGCGCCAATGCGCTTGATGATGCGCTGTTGCCAGCAAGGCCGTCATAAGACAACAAGGCCGGGTTTCCCCGGCCTTGTTTCTGAATCATGTTACTCAAACTCAGACGATCAGGGCCTTGACGGCACTGATGGCTGCTTCTGCCCTGGAGCCATCCGGGCCGCCAGCCTGTGCCATATCCGGACGTCCGCCTCCGCCTGCACCACCCAGCGCAGCCGAGGCCGCACGCACCAGATCAACAGCATTGAATCGGTCAACCAGATCATTGGTGACCCCGGCAACAGCGCTTGCCTTGCCATCTTCGCCGACACCGATAAAGACAACAACACCGCTGCCAACCTGCTTCTTGCCTTCATCGGCAAGCGGCTTGAGATCGCGCGGCGAAACGCCCGTGACGACCTTGCCAAGGAAATTGACGCCATTGACCGTCTCGACGGCGCTGCCGCCGCCCGCGGCCGAACCACCGCCGAGCGCGAGCTTCTTGCGTGCCTCGGTGAGTTCGCGTTCCAGCTTCTTGCGTTCTTCGAGCAGGGCATTGACGCGGTCAAGCGCATCGGCCGGCGTGGTCTTGAGTGCTGCCGCAATCGCCTTGACGCGTTCGTCCTGCTCTTCAAGGTAAAGGCGGGCTGCCTCACCCGTCAACGCCTCGATACGGCGTACACCGGCAGCAACCGCACCCTCCGAAACGATGCGGACAAGACCGATATCACCAGTCTGGCGCACATGAGTGCCACCGCAAAGCTCAACCGAATATGGCTTGCCAGCCTTCGGGCCATGCTTGGCCGTGCCCATCGAGACAACACGCACTTCCTCGCCATATTTTTCGCCAAACAGCGCCATTGCGCCTTCAGCAATGGCGTCATCCACTGCCATCAGGCGGGTGGTGACAGGTGCATTCTGCAGCACGATCTCATTGGCGAGGTTTTCAACGGCCGCAAGCTCTTCCGCCGTGATCGGCTTTGGGTGAGAGAAGTCAAAACGCAGGCGCTCTGGTGCCACGAGCGACCCCTTCTGCGCAACATGGGTACCAAGCGTTTCGCGCAGGGCTTCATGCAGAAGATGGGTTGCCGAGTGATTGGAGCGAATGCGCGTGCGACGATCGCCATCGACCTTCAGTTCAACAGCATCGCCAGTCCTTGCCGTTCCCTTGACCACTTCACCAATATGGACAAAAACGCCTTCACCCTTTTTCTGTACATCCTTGACGGCAATGGTGAAACCTTCGCCGGAGATCGTGCCGGTATCGCCGAGCTGACCACCGGATTCGCCATAGAATGGCGTCTGGTTGACGACAACGGAAACGTTCTCGCCCTCGGAAACGGACTGCACCTCTGCACCATCACGCACCAGAGCGGTAATGACGCCTTCGGCTGTTTCTGTCTCATAGCCGAGGAATTCGGTCGCACCGACCTTGTCCTTGACGCTGAACCAGATGGCTTCGGTGGCAGCTTCGCCGGAACCTGCCCAGTTGGCGCGCGCTTCTGCCTTCTGGCGTTCCATGGCGGCATTGAAGCCGTCGACATCAACCGCAATGCCGCGCTGGCGCAGTGCATCCTGTGTCAGGTCGAGCGGGAAGCCATAGGTATCGTAAAGCTTGAATGCAGTCTCGCCATCAAGACGATCGCCTTCAACCAGCTTTTCGGTTGCATCCGACAGAAGACCAAGGCCGCGTTCCAGCGTCTTGCGAAAACGGGTTTCCTCAAGCTTCAGTGTTTCAGAAATCAGGGCCTCAGCGCGCACCAGCTCCGGATAGGCCTGGCCCATTTCACGAATGAGCGCCGGCAGAAGACGCCACATCAATGGCTCCCTGGCGCCCAGAAGCTGAGCATGGCGCATGGCGCGGCGCATGATGCGGCGCAGCACATAGCCGCGGCCTTCATTGGACGGCAGAACGCCATCGGCAATCAGGAAGCTTGATGCGCGCAGATGGTCGGCAATGACGCGGTGGCTGGCGCGGTATTCGCCTTCTGCCTTGACGCCGGTTGCCTCTTCCGAAGCACGGATGAGCGCCTTGAACAGGTCGATGTCATAATTGTCATGCACGCCCTGAAGAACAGCAGCAATACGTTCAAGCCCCATGCCGGTGTCGATCGACGGACGCGGGAGATCAATGCGCTGATCCGGCGTGACCTGTTCGAACTGCATGAAGACGAGGTTCCAGATTTCAATGAAACGGTCGCCATCTTCTTCAGCAGATCCGGGAGGGCCGCCCCAGATATGATCGCCATGGTCATAGAAGATTTCCGAACACGGGCCGCATGGGCCGGTGTCACCCATCGCCCAGAAATTATCGCTGGTCGGGATGCGGATGATGCGGTCATCGCTGAAGCCGGCTATCTTCTTCCAGTAATTGGCTGCATCGTCATCGGTATGATAGACGGTGACAAGCAGCTTGTCCTTGGGAAGGCCAAATTCCTTGGTGATCAGCGTCCAGGCATGGCTGATTGCCTCTTCCTTGAAATAATCGCCGAAAGAGAAGTTGCCGAGCATTTCAAAAAAGGTGTGATGGCGCGCCGTATAGCCGACATTGTCAAGGTCATTGTGCTTGCCGCCGGCGCGAACGCATTTCTGCGAGGTTGTGGCGCGGGTGTAGGGGCGCGTTTCAAGACCTGTAAAGACGTTCTTGAACTGCACCATTCCCGCATTGGTAAACATCAAGGTCGGATCGTTGCGCGGAACCAGCGGGCTCGATGGCACAACCTCATGCCCGTTTTTACGGAAATATTCGAGAAATGTAGACCTGATCTCGTTGACGCCAGCCATAACTCACCCTTGGGCCTCTACTGCCCTCAATGGACGCGATGCCTGAAAAGCCCGCGTCGATTTCTTACTGCCCACCACCTTGCCAGCCTGTCCGGATAGCCGGAAGCCAAACCCTGCTTTCCAAAATTGTCAGGATTGCAAAGCGATGTTTATTCAGTCGAGTGCTTTTAAACAGGTGCAGCTTTCCTGTCCAGACAAGTGCTCGCGAGATCATGCTTATTTCGGGCAGTCAAGCGAGTTAACCGGCTTCTGTATTGCCTTTGCAACATTCAGCATGCCCTTGCCTCATCGCTTTTTGAAAATGCTGGCAACAGATTTTCACTACCGGAAACAGGACATGAAAGGGCAGTCGCAGAGAAAGAAAAGCAACACAATCCAAAGACAACACATAATGCCTGCTTCCAGCGCAATGCGCCCGGCTTTTCAAATTACTGCTCTCCCCTCACCCAATCCCGCGCTTATTTCTGTCTCCACAATCTCATTCCAACGCCTTTATTCACCCAGTCGATCAGCTATCAATACAAAGCCCCGCCAAAGGCGGGGCTTGCTGCTTCACTTTCCAATACACGGTTCAGGATAATTACATTTCGGCAGCATCGGCCACATCGTCCGGACCGCCATCATCCAGGAGTTGTTCAGCAATGAGGCCAGCATTCTGACGCAGCGCCATTTCAATCTCACGTGCAATTTCCGGATTATCCTTCAGATAAGCCTTGGCATTTTCACGGCCCTGGCCCAGACGCTGCGAATTATAAGAGAACCATGCGCCCGATTTTTCCACGACGCCGGCCTTGACACCCAGATCGATCAACTCACCCGTCTTGGAGACGCCGGAGCCATACATGATGTCAAATTCAACCTGCTTGAACGGAGGGGCAAGCTTGTTCTTGACAACCTTCACACGGGTCTGGTTGCCGACCACTTCATCGCGCTCCTTGATCGAGCCTATGCGGCGGATATCAAGACGGACGGACGCATAGAACTTGAGCGCATTGCCACCCGTCGTCGTTTCCGGGGAGCCAAACATGACGCCGATCTTCATGCGGATCTGGTTGATGAAGATCACCATGCAGTTTGACTTGTTGATCGACGCCGTCAACTTGCGCAGAGCCTGGCTCATCAGCCGCGCCTGCAGACCCGGCAGGGCATCCCCCATTTCACCTTCAATTTCAGCGCGCGGGGTAAGAGCGGCAACCGAGTCGACCACAAGAACATCAATGGCACCGGAACGAACCAGCGTATCCGTGATTTCCAGCGCCTGCTCACCCGTATCTGGCTGCGAAATCAGCAGATTTTCAAGGTCTACGCCGAGCTTGCGCGCATAGACCGGATCCAGTGCATGTTCAGCATCGACAAATGCGCAGATGCCTCCCTTTTTCTGCGCTTCAGCAATTGTGTGCAAAGCAAGCGTGGTTTTACCAGAGCTTTCCGGTCCATAGATTTCGATGATACGGCCCTTTGGCAGCCCGCCGACACCAAGGGCAATATCCAGCGAAAGTGAACCGGTCGATACGGTTTCAATTTCGACCACCTGATCATTCTGTCCGAGACGCATGATCGAGCCTTTGCCGAACGCGCGTTCAATCTGAGACAGCGCCGCATCGAGAGCCTTAGTCTTGTCCACTGAATTTTCCTCAACAAGCCGCAACGAATTTTGTGACATATTACACTATCCTCTTGCCCAAGCAGAAGCCCGACCAGCTCTTTTGCAATGCCTATTTGTATCCGTTTTGTTCTTATTTGGCAATAGTTGCAACATATTGATTTTATTTACTTCTTACAATTTGTTCCTTTTGTGTTCTTCTGTTTTAGCGTTTTCTTATGTACAATTCAGATTCAATAAAACGCACAGTTGCAGCCAAAGCGCGATCCGCGATTCGGCAGTCGTCGTCAGGATTTCGTTGCAGCAGGCGCGGCTTTGGGGTGCGTCTAATTATAGCCACGGCATGAGCGTAGCTGCGCTGCATAGCGGTTTGCGATTTCCTGCATGCGCCTTGCGCCCTTCATTGCCACGGCACTACGGCGCCATGTGCCACGCCCATAGCCATCATGACCGGAATGATAGGCAAGATAGAGATTATAGGCATCATTCTTGGACACACCGTGACGCATCGCTGTCTTATGGTGATACCAAGCAACGAAGCGAACAGAATCTGCAAAGCTGGTGCGTGAAGCCCCCCAGCGTCCGGTTTCCCTTTGGTAGCGTTGCCAGGTGCCGTCCAATGCCTGGGCATAGCCATAGGCGCTGGATGGCCGTTTCCACGGAATGACCCAGAGGATTTTCTGACGCGGCGGACGTGCGTAGGGACGGAAACCGGATTCCGTATAAATCGTCGCCATGAGGATGGGCACCGGCACGCCATATTCACGCGATGCTCGTTCTGCCGCCGTCTGCCAATTATCCATCCAGCCGTCACGCTGATTGAAGACTGCGCAAACATTGCTGATCTGCCGTGGAGCAGTTGCACAGCCTCCAAGAATGACAAGCGCGACAAGACACAAAACGCGCAGCATCACAACCTCACTGTCCGCAATCAATCAGCATCAATACACGCCCGCCGAAAATGATATCACGGCAGGCCTGACGCCTTTATTTTACCGACACAAATGAGGTCATATTATTGAAGAATTCATGCATCATGAATAATATGGATATATTTACAAAGAATAATATTTCTATGGTTAAACATTCATTTACATATCAATAACAAACATATATTTCTTCGTTAATTATTTATTAAACTAATCAACAATTGCAGAATTATAAATATCAATACTCTTTCCAGAGACAGGATTATCGACCAGCTGTCCGATAATACCGACCTTCTTTCCCGTCGCTTCAGCAAGACGTATCGTCTTTATTATGCTCTTATGCTGCTCTGATAATTCTTTATAATTATATGAGACCTTATATAAATGCTGTTCATCGAAAAATGTCAGAAGAATTTCATCAGATGAAAGAAACACCCTTGGATCAAAGAATATCATCATTACCCAATCGCCATTCATGAAACAATATACAATGATCAGAATGGCCTATAATCAAGACACAAAAACAATTCAACGACTCAATACACTTGAATTAACCCAGAATGAATTTTGTGCGATATTATTGTAATTAATAAGAAATGTTAATTTTGACAGTATTTCTCATAGACAATAAATTGAATCATATAATACCGACTTTACACAGTTAANCGTTCAAAACCGCGTTCGACCGGCGCATAGAACTGCTGCCGGCCCATGCGTTCCGGAAAATAGTCCTGACCGGAAAAGGCATCGGGTTGATCATGGTCATAGGCATAGCCTTCTCCATAGCCCTCGCCTTTCATCAGCTTGGTCGGCGCGTTCAGAATATGTTTGGGCGGCAGGAGGGAGCCATATTCCTTCGCCGCGCGCATGGCAGCCTTGTAGGCGACATAGATGGCATTGGATTTTGGTGCGGTGGCCAGGTAAACACAGGCCTGCGCCAGCGCAAGTTCGCCTTCTGGCGAGCCCAGATATTCATAGGCATCCTTGGCCGCATTGCAGATGACAAGCGCCTGTGGATCAGCAAGGCCGATATCCTCCACCGCCATGCGCACCAGACGTCGGCCAATATAAAGCGGATCTTCACCGGCATCGAGCATGCGTGAGAGATAATAAAGCGCTGCATCCGGATCAGAGCCCCGCACCGATTTGTGCAGCGCCGAAATCAGATTGTAATGCCCATCCTGGCTCTTGTCATAGACGGGTGCGCGACGCTGCACCACTTCCTGCAGGGCAGCAACATTGAAGATTTCACCCGGACGAGCAGCACGCCAGACTTCCTCGGCAAGCGTCAGTGCCGCACGGCCATCGCCATCCGCCATGCGGATCAGGCTTGCGCGTGCTTCCTCGTCAATGGGCAGCGGGCGCCCTTCCTGCGCCTCGGCGCGTGCAAGCAGGGTGGCAACACTTGCATCATCATGTGGATGGAAGCTCAGCACCCTTGCCCGCGACAACAAGGCCGCATTGAGCTCGAATGAAGGATTTTCAGTCGTCGCCCCGATCAGAACAATCGTGCCGTCTTCCATGACCGGCAGGAAGGAATCCTGTTGTGCGCGGTTGAAACGATGAATTTCGTCAACGAAAAGCAGGGTCTGACGGCCAGACATGCGCCGCGCACGCGCCGTATCAAAAACTTTCTTCAGATCGGAAACACCGGAAAAAATGGCAGAGATCTGCTCGAAGGCAAGATCGGTCTCACCGGCAAGCAGGCGTGCCACCGTGGTCTTGCCGGTTCCCGGCGGCCCCCAGAAGATCATTGAGCCGAGCGAGCCAGAGGCAATCATGCGGGTGATGACGCCTTCCGGCCCGGTCAGATGCTCCTGCCCTGTCACTTCCGAAAGATGTTTCGGACGCAGACGATCTGCAAGCGGTCGGTTGCGATCCAGATTCGGATCAGATGCGCTGGAAAAAAGATCGCTCATTGTCGTCGCCCGAAATCATTGAAATGCTTTCAAATCCCTTGAAAGCCGAGAGGTTCACCATCTCCTGCCAGACATATCACGCCAGCAGACATGCCCGCACCCATGGTGAATAGAACCGCCCTGCCCCCTTGGCAAGCATGGCATCGCTTAACGCACAAACTGGCGAATGAGCGCACCGTTGCGTTCGATTTCAAGCTGCCACATCAAGCCAGGACGGCCAGCATCCAGAATATCGGTCAACGCCTGCACCGAACGAATCTCAACCTTGTTGATGCGGCGGATGATGTCACCCGGCCGAAGGCCAATGCGTTGCGCGGGTGATCCGGGATAGATGTCGGCAATGGCAACGCCCGTTGTCCCGCGCGGAAGACGCAGCCTGCTGGCATTTCTTGCGTTCAAGTCGACCACAGAAGCGCCGGCAAAAGGGCTGTCGCCATCAATCAGTACGGGGGCCGCCTGTTTTACCTCCGGCTCCCTGGCAAGCTTGACGGCAATGGTCTGCGATTTGCCGTTGCGCATGATGTCCATGTTGACGGTTGCGCCTATGCCGGCGGTGGACAGGCGATAGCCAAGCACATCCGGATTGTCGGCCCGAACATCCTGCACCTTCAGCACGACATCGCCCACTTTCAGCCCCGCCACATCGGCAGGCCCACCCTTGACGACCGCCGTCACAAGCGCGCCAAAGGCGCTTTTCAGGCCAAGGCTTGCGGCAATATCGGAATCGATCGACTGGAAGGTTGCACCAATATAGGGCCGTTCAAAACTCTTGTTGCCCTTGAGCGCCGATGCCACGACTGCCCGAACCATGTTGGACGGAATGGCAAAGCCAATGCCGACAGAGCCGCCAGAGCGTGAATAAATGGCAGTGTTGATACCAATCAACTTGCCCTGCATGTCAATCAGGCCTCCGCCGGAATTGCCCGGATTGATCGCAGCATCGGTCTGGATGAAGAAATCGAAATCGGAAATGCCAACCTGCGTGCGCGACTGGGCGGATACGATGCCGCTTGTCACGGTCTGGCCGACACCGAATGGATTGCCGATGGCAAGCACAAGATCGCCTACCTCAACCTTGTCGGAATCAGCAAGCGCGATCACCGGAAATGTATCTCCGGACTCGATCTTGAGCACCGCAAGGTCGCTGGTTTCATCGCGCAGCAGGATCTTGCTGGAAAATTCGCGTCCGTCCGACAGCGCCACCTTGATTTCATCCGCGTCCTTGATGACGTGATTGTTGGTAACCACCACGCCGGACTTGTCAACGATGACGCCGGAGCCAAGCGAGCGTTCCACCCGCGGCCTGCTGCCGCGCAACTGCCCACCGAAGAACTGCTCAAAGAATGGATCGCCAGCGAAAGGCGAGCGCGCCTGTACCTGACGTGCGGCATAGACATTCACGACAGCAGGTGCCGTCGCCTTGACCAAAGGCGCAAAGGATTGCTGTATGGCTTCACGGCTTGCAGGCACTTGCCGCGTGACCGGTTCCTGCGCCAGTGAAGCAACCGGCATGAAGGCAACCAGAGCAAGGGTAATGGATGCAAGGCCTAGCTGTCGAAACGTCATCAACAAACTCCACTCCTGTTGGCATATTCTTTCAGCGCATGATTGCGCGGCAGTCACACAGTGCCGCGAGGGCAAGGCAGGATTCGCTTGCGCATCCATGCTCTGGTGACATTGCTATTCGGACAAGGATAATTGGCCTTATTATGGCCGCAGTGCGTTCAGACACCTCCACAGCAGTCATAAACAAAAAGGGCCGCGCAAGCGCAGCCCTTTTTAAGGCAATCGAAAAATCGCTTATGCAGCTTCTGCTTCAGCAGCAGCTGCTTCAGCGCGGGCACGGTCAGCCTTGCCCTTTGCTTCGACATCACGTTCGACGAATTCAACAACAGCCATAGGAGCGTTGTCGCCAGTGCGGAAACCGGCCTTCATGATACGGATGTAGCCACCATTGCGGGTTGCATAGCGGGTAGCCAGGGTGTCGAACAGCTTCGCAACCAGCTTGGCGTCGCGAATTGCCGCGATGGCCTGACGACGGGCATGCAGATCGCCGCGCTTGCCGAGCGTGACAAGCTTTTCAACGATCGGGCGAATTTCCTTAGCCTTTGGAAGCGTCGTCACAATCTGCTCGTGTTCGATGAGCGAAGCAGCCATATTGGCGAACATCGCCTTGCGGTGCGAGGCAGTGCGGTTCAGCTTACGGTATCCGTTACCGTGACGCATGAGCCTTCTCCTTTAGTTCTTTCTAGCCGGAATTTCCGGTCTTAATATTGGTCTTCGTAGCGCTTTGCGAGATCTTCGATATTTTCCGGCGGCCAGGACGGGATTTCCATACCGAGATGGAGCCCCATCGACGCCAGAACTTCCTTGATCTCGTTGAGCGACTTGCGGCCGAAATTCGGCGTCCGCAGCATTTCGGCTTCTGTCTTCTGGATCAGGTCGCCAATATAGACGATATTGTCGTTCTTGAGGCAGTTGGCCGAACGTACCGACAGTTCGAGCTCGTCGACCTTCTTGAGCAGAGCCGGGTTGAAGGCCAGTTCCGCAACCTGTTCCTGCGGAGCTTCCTTCTGCGGTTCTTCGAAGTTGACGAAAATCGAAAGCTGATCCTGAAGAATACGCGCTGCGTAAGCAACGGCATCCTCACCGCTCACCGAACCATTGGTTTCGATGTTGAGCGTCAGCTTGTCATAGTCGAGAACCTGACCTTCACGGGTGTTTTCGACCTTGTACGATACCTTACGAACCGGCGAATAGAGGCTGTCGACCGGGATAAGGCCGATCGGCGCATCTTCAGCGCGGTTACGGTCAGCAGGCACATAGCCCTTGCCGGTGTTGACGGTGAATTCCATGCGGATTTCAGCGCCAACATCCAGTTCGCAGATGACGTGATCCGGGTTGAGGATCTCGACATCGCCAACGGTCTGGATATCGCCTGCCGTTACCGTGCCTGGGCCTTCCTTGCGAAGAACCATGCGCTTTGGACCTTCGCTTTCCATGCGGATGGCGATTTCCTTGATGTTCAGGATGATATCCGTCACATCTTCACGCACGCCCGGAATAGACGAGAATTCATGCAGCACGCCGTCGATCTGGACGGCGGTCACAGCAGCACCGCGCAGCGAGGACAGCAGCACGCGACGAAGCGCATTGCCGAGCGTCAAGCCAAATCCACGTTCAAGCGGCTCAGCGATAACCGTCGCATGCGTACGGGAACCGTGAGTGATGAACTCCACCTTGTTTGGCTTGATCAGTTCCTGCCAATTCTTCTGAATCATGTTGTTTACCTCTTACAACCGTCGCCACCATCCAATCGTGACGATCAAGTGAAGAAACCATAGAGGAGCCCCTGCAAAGCCGGGGCTCATACAGCATGTGAAAGAAGATCAGACGCGGCGCTTCTTGCGCGGACGGCAACCATTGTGCGGAATTGGCGTAACATCGCGGATCGACGTGATCACAAAGCCGGCAGCCTGAAGGGCGCGCAGCGCGGATTCACGGCCAGAACCCGGACCGCATACCTCGACTTCGAGGGAGCGCATGCCATGTTCCTGTGCCTTCTTGGCGCAGTCTTCAGCAGCGATCTGAGCGGCAAACGGGGTCGACTTACGCGAACCCTTGAAACCCTGTGCACCTGCGGAGGACCAGGCAATCGCATTGCCCTGAGCATCCGTAATGGTGATCATGGTGTTGTTGAACGTCGAATTAACGTGGGCAACGCCCGACGAGATGTTTTTACGCTCGCGACGACGAACGCGTGTGGCTTCCTTGGCCATGATAGTCCTCTCAATTCGATCTCTACACCGCCGTAATTCCAGCGGCTACACCAGCCCTGACAAGGACCAGCATCAAACCCGACCGCCTGAACGGAAGGGCTCGACGGAACGATGGATTCCGTCGGAATTACTTCTTCTTACCTGCGATAGCCTTTGCCGGGCCCTTGCGGGTACGTGCATTGGTGTGCGTGCGCTGACCACGAACCGGCAGCGAACGGCGATGACGCAGACCGCGATAGCAACCCAGATCCATCAGGCGCTTGATGTTCATCGACACTTCACGACGCAGGTCACCTTCGACCTGATAGTCAGCATCGATTGCTTCACGAATCTGAAGCACTTCAGCGTCGGTGAGCTGGTTTACACGACGATCATCGGCAATACCGACCTTCGTCACGATCTCACGCGCAAATTTTGGTCCGATCCCGTGGATGTACTGAAGCGCGATGATAACACGCTTGTTCGTCGGGATGTTGACGCCAGCGATACGTGCCACGTCTGTTCTCCTTCGTTGCAATTAACCCCATCCGCATCTCCATAAATACGGACAGCATAAAATGATCGGTACTGGTTTCAGCAATTTTCCGCCAGCACCGACCATTCAAAACCATGAAGTGGCGCAGTCTTTGACGGAATCACCGATAAAAGTCAACTCTTTTAACTTTAGAGCCACTTCCCCAGCAATCGATCTGGTCTCACATTCCCTGAAACACATCATTCTGCCTGAATGAGAATGCCAAATCTGCCGACTTGCGCAATTACCCATCCCAACCGGATCTGCAATCTGCCTCAGGAAAAGCTGAAGCGGGCAGGAAATTTCTCCTTCCTGCCCGCCCTGTTCCTTCTTCCAACCATCAGGCCGGAATGAGAATGCGTTCAATCTCTGCGGTTACTTCCTCAACCGGCGCCATGCCATTGACAACACGCAGTTCGCCCGTACCCGCATAATAGGCCGACAATGGCGCGGTCTTTTCACGATATTCAATCAGGCGCTTGCGGAAAGCTTCCGGATTGTCATCAGCGCGAACCTGGCCACCCTTGGCGATCGTCTCTGCAACACGGTTTTCCATCCGCTTGACCAGTGCATTTTCATCGACCTTGAGTTCGATGACGGCATCCAGCTTGAGACCTTTGGCGCGAAGCATTTCATTCAACGCCTGGGCCTGCGGAACAGTACGCGGGTATCCATCAAGAATGAAACCATTTGCGCAATCCGGTGCATCAATGCGTTCTGACACGATCTGATTTACGATTTCGTCGGAAACCAGCTGACCCGCCTCCATGACGGCCTTCGCCCGCTTGCCAACTTCGCTTTGCTGCGCAACAGCCGCGCGCAGCATATCCCCCGTCGAAAGCTGCGGTATTCCGTGCTTCTTGGTAAGGAGCCCGGCCTGCGTGCCCTTACCAGCTCCGGGAGGCCCGAGAAGAATCAGTCTCATTTATTACGTTTCCCACCTCTAAGTTTGGACTTCTTGATCAACCCTTCATACTGATGGGCGATCAGGTGCCCCTGAATTTGCGCGACCGTATCCAGCGTGACACTGACAACGATCAGAAGCGACGTACCACCGAGATAGAACGGCACGCCCGTCGCAGAAATCAGGAATTCCGGCAGAAGACAGACAAGCACAATATAGAGGGCGCCGACAACCGTGATGCGCGTCAATACATAGTCTATATATTCAGCCGTCCGTTCACCCGGACGGATGCCCGGAATAAAGCCGGAATGCTTCTTGAGCTGGTCAGCCGTGTCCTTGGGATTGAAGACGATGGCCGTATAGAAGAAGCAGAAGAATGCCATCAATGCAGCATAGAGAACCATATAGAGCGGCTGACCATGGCCCAGCGCATTCAGGATGGTCGTCGCCCATCCAGGCAACTCGCTTGCATTGGCAAAGCCGGCAATCGTTGCAGGCAGCAACAGAAGCGACGATGCAAAGATTGGTGGGATGACACCGGCAGTATTGAGCTTCAACGGCAGATGCGACGTGTCGCCCTGGAACATGCGGTTGCCGATCTGACGCTTCGGATACTGGATCAGAAGGCGACGCTGCGCACGCTCAAAGAAGACGATGAAGGCAATCAGCGCGACAGCCAGAACAATCACACCCAGAATCACGCCGGTCGAAAGCGCCCCCGTGCGACCAAGTTCCAACGTGCCGGAAATGGCGCTCGGCAGGTTCGCGACAATACCGGAGAAGATGATCAGCGAAATACCATTACCGATACCACGTGCCGTAATCTGCTCACCGAGCCACATCAGGAACATGGTGCCACCAACAAGCGTGACAACCGAGGAGAAAATGAAGAAAGCACCAGGATTGGTGACGATGCCATTACCTGACTGCAGACCTACCGCAATCGCATAGGACTGTACGATGGCCAGAAGCACCGTGCCATAGCGCGTATACTGGTTGATGATCTTGCGACCAGCCTCCCCTTCCTTCTTCAGCGCTTCCAGCGACGGTACGACCGACGTCATGAGCTGCACGATAATGGAGGCGGAGATATAGGGCATGATGCCAAGCGCAAAAATGGCCATACGCCCGACAGCGCCACCGGCAAACATGTTGAACAGACCGAGCACGCCCTGGCTATGCTGCTGGAAAGCCTGCGCAAGTGCGTCAGGATTGATGCCCGGCAATGGGATATAGGTACCGAATCGGTAAACCAGAAGAGCGCCAAGAGTGAACCAGATGCGCTTCTTCAGCTCCTCTGCCTTGGAGAAAGCAGAAAAATTAAGGTTTGAAACTAGCTGTTCAGCAGCCGACGCCATAAAATTTCTCCGGTGTAAAGTCTTCGGTCCTCAGACCTGACGAATCAACGTCCGTGACGCTCTCGCAGTAAAGAAGACCCAACCCAGATATGCGCATTGATAAAAAGGTGCAAGCGGCGGACCAGATTTTATCGCAATTCAGACCGAAAACCTTGCGGATTTTCGTGAATCGCTCTGGCCCGCCGCTTCTATTTCAGTTCTTTAGCTTATTCAGCTGCAGCTTCAGGAAGCTTGATGCTGCCACCAGCCTTCTCGATCTTTTCGATCGCGGCCTTGGAAGCACCTG
The DNA here is from genome assembly GCF_042653845.1 of Daeguia caeni. Classification (NCBI taxonomy): domain Bacteria; kingdom Pseudomonadati; phylum Pseudomonadota; class Alphaproteobacteria; order Hyphomicrobiales; family Brucellaceae; genus Daeguia; species Daeguia caeni. The sequence continues at coordinate 62,534 of NZ_JBHSEL010000049.1, forward strand.
CAACGTCAAAGGAAAGCTTAGCCTTAAGTTCGCCATCGGAAAGAATGCGTACTCCATCCTTTGCACGACGAATTACGCCAGCTGCCATGAGCGTTTCAACATTAACAACTGCGCTTGCATCGAGCTTGCCGGCATCAACAGCAGCCTGAATACGGCCGAGCGATACAGCATTGAAGCTCTTGGCGAAGATGTTGTTGAAGCCGCGCTTTGGCAGACGGCGGTAGATTGGCATCTGGCCGCCTTCGAAGCCATTGATCGAAACGCCCGAACGGGACTTCTGACCCTTAACACCACGACCGGCAGTCTTGCCCGTACCAGAACCAATACCACGGCCGACGCGCTTGCGAGCCTTGACGGCACCTGGCTTGTTACGCAGTTCGTTGAGTTTCATATCTCTATCTCCCTGCGTCTCAAGCTTCGTCCACGATGCGGACGAGATGCTTTACCTTGTTGATCATGCCGCGAACGGAAGGCGTATCTTCCAGGGTACGGCGACGATGCAATTTGTTAAGACCCAGACCAATCAGCGTTGCACGCTGGTCGGCTGGACGACGGATAGGGCTTCCGATCTGCTCGACCGTAACCGTCTTGCCCTTCTTCTCAGCCATCATTCAAATCCCTTGTCTATGGCGTATCCGGTGTTTTCAAGCCGGACGAACACAAACTATCGGCTATTCTTCCGAACCGACCACATCATGGCGGCGAGCCTGAAGGGTCGAGTACTTGATACCGCGCTGTGCTGCGATGTCCTTCGGATGCATCTGACGCTTCAGAGCATCGAACGTCGCACGAACCATGTTGTATGGGTTCGACGAACCGAGCGACTTGGCAACAACGTCCTGGACGCCGAGCGTTTCAAACACTGCACGCATCGGACCACCAGCGATGATACCCTTACCAGCAGGGGCTGAGCGAAGCAGAACCTTGCCAGCGCCGTGACGGCCTTCAACGTCGTGATGCAGCGTACGACCCGAACGCAGCGGAACGAAGATCATATCACGCTTTGCAGCTTCCGTTGCCTTGCGGATGGCTTCCGGCACTTCACGTGCCTTGCCATGACCGAAGCCAACGCGGCCCTTCTGATCGCCGACGACGACAAGAGCAGCAAAACCGAAACGACGGCCGCCTTTGACAACCTTGGCAACGCGGTTGATGTGAACGAGCTTATCGACGAATTCGCTGTCGCGCTCCTCACGACCGCGTTCCTCGCGGTTACGTTCTCTCTGTGCCATATCCTGATTTCCTTTTTCTTTTCCGGTAGCACAAATTGCTTATTAGAAGCTCAGCCCGCCTTCGCGGGCAGCTTCGGCGAGAGCCTTCACGCGGCCGTGGTAGATATAGGCACCACGGTCAAACACCACGTCCTTGATGCCTGCCTTGACAGCGCGCTCAGCAACCAGCTTGCCGACTGCAGCGGCAGCTGCCTTGTCGGCTCCGGTCTTGAGCTTGCCCTTCAGATCGCCATCGAGTGTCGAAGCGGCGGCAAGCGTGACGCCACGTACGTCGTCGATGATCTGGGCGTAGATGTTCTTGGAAGAACGGTGAACGCTGAGGCGTGGGCGGCCATTTGCGGCAGCCTTGACCGAACGGCGTACACGAGCAGCGCGACGCTGCAAAATTTCTTTTGGCGATGCCATGACGCGCGTCCCTTACTTCTTCTTGCCTTCTTTGCGAACGATGTTTTCGTTCGCATACTTAACGCCCTTGCCCTTGTAAGGTTCCGGGCCCCGATATTCACGGATTTCAGCCGCGACCTGACCGACCTGCTGCTTGTCAATGCCCGAAACAACGATTTCGGTTGGCTTCGGTACGGAAACCGTAATGCCAGCAGGCACTTCATAGATCACTTCATGGCTGAAGCCGAGCGAAAGCTGAAGGTTCTTGCCCTGCATGGCAGCACGATAACCAACACCATTGATTTCAAGCTTCTTTTCGAAGCCATCCTTCACGCCAGTAAAGAGATTGGCGATCATGGTGCGGGACATGCCCCACTTGGAGCGAGCTTCCTTCGTCTGGTCGCGCGGGTCGACGCGGATCGCGCCGTCTTCCATCTTGACCAGAACCTGATCGTGCACGGTGAAGGAGAGTTCACCCTTCGCGCCCTTGGCCTTGACGGTCTGCCCTTCAACACTGGCGGTCACGCCTGCCGGGACCGGCACGGGTTTTTTACCGATACGAGACATTTTTATACCTGTCTTTTATCTGTTCGTTGCCAACCGCATCAGAAGACGCGGCAGAGCAACTCACCACCAACGTTTTGTTCACGGGCTTCATGATCCGCCATGACGCCCTTCGGCGTGGACAGGATCGAGATGCCAAGACCGTTCGCCACCTGCGGAATCGACTTGACCGACACGTAAACGCGACGACCAGGCTTCGATACGCGGGTGATCTCACGGATTACCGGAACACCTTCGTAATACTTGAGTTCGATTTCGATTTCGGCCTTGCCGTTTTCGAATTCGCTCTGTGTATAACCGCGGATGTAACCTTCTGCCTGAAGGACATCAAGAACGCGGGCACGCAGCTTCGAAGCAGGCGTCGTAACCTTGGTCTTCTTGCGGCTTACCGCGTTGCGGATACGGGTCAGCATATCGCCGAGAGGATCTGACACAGACATCGGCTACTCCTTACCAGCTCGACTTGACGACGCCAGGAATCTGACCCAGCGAACCCAACTGACGCAGCGCAATGCGCGACATCTTCAGTTTACGGTAGTAACCGCGCGGACGGCCCGAAACCTCACAACGGTTGCGGATACGAACCTTCGCAGAATTGCGCGGCAGTTCGGCAAGCCGGATGGTAGCGCGGAAACGCTCCTCCAGCGGAAGGCTCTGATCCATGACGATCGCCTTCAGGCGTGCACGCTTTGCAGCGTGACGCTTAACCAACTTTTCGCGGCGCTTATTTTTTTCGACTGCGCTAGTCTTGGCCATATTAATATACCTCGCTACGCTTGCCGTTACTGCCGGAATGGGAAGTTGAAACCACGCAGCAGTGCGCGGGCTTCATCATCCGTCTTGGCGGTCGTGCAAACGATGATGTCCATGCCCCAGATCTGATCAACCTTGTCATAGTTGATTTCCGGGAACACGATGTGCTCCTTGATGCCCATGGCATAGTTGCCATGGCCGTCAAAGCTCTTCGGATTGAGACCGCGGAAGTCGCGGACACGTGGAAGAGCGATCGTGATCAGACGATCAAGGAATTCGTACATGCGGTCCTTGCGAAGGGTAACCTTCGCGCCGATTGGCATGCCTTCACGCAACTTGAAGGTTGCGATCGATTTGCGAGCGCGGGTCACGACAGCCTTCTGCCCGGTGATCAAAGAAAGATCTTCTGCGGCAATCGCAGGCTTCTTGGAATCACCCGTAGCTTCGCCAACGCCCATGTTGAGCACGACTTTGGTGATGCGAGGAATCTGCATCTCGTTGTCGTATTTGAATTCTTCAAGAAGCGCCTTACGAATCTTTTCGTTGTACAGCTTCTTGAAGCGCGGAAGTGCTTTAACCTCAGCCATCGATCAGCGCTCCAGAACGTTTTGCGACACGAACCTTCTTGCCGTCTTCAATACGGAAACCAACACGGGTCGGCTTACCATCCTTCGGATCGACAATAGCCAGGTTGGACAGATGAATCGGCGCTTCCTTGGCGATGATGCCGGCTTCCTGAGTCTGGGTCTGGCGCTGATGACGCTTCACAATGTTAATTCCGCGAACGAGAGCCTTCTCGTCCTTCGGCATGACCTTCAGGACTTCACCCTTACGGCCCTTGTCCTTACCGGACAGCACGACAACGCTGTCGCCTTTGCGAATCTTCTGCATCGTCTTGCTTCCCTTACAGAACTTCCGGAGCCAGCGAGATGATCTTCATGTGGTTCTTTGCGCGCAGTTCGCGCGGAACCGGTCCGAAGATACGCGTGCCAATTGGCTCTTTCTTGTTATCGATGAGAACGGCTGCGTTATTATCAAAACGAATTACGCTGCCATCCGGACGACGGATATCCTTAGCGGTCCGAACGACCACTGCCTTCATCACGTCACCCTTCTTGACGCGGCCGCGCGGGATTGCTTCCTTGACCGACACCACAATGATGTCGCCCACGGAAGCATAACGCCGCTTGGAACCGCCCAGCACCTTGATGCACATGACACGACGTGCGCCGGAGTTATCCGCCACGTCGAGGTTTGTTTGCATCTGAATCATGACTGGCCGCCTTCTTTTCCTTCAGCTGGTTAAGGGCTCCTGCCCTACCTAAGCTGCGTGTTTGTAATTTAGCCCGCCGTTTCGTTCGTCAGAACGATCCAGCGTTTGTCTTTCGAAATTGGAGCAGATTCCTGAATGAAAACCTGGTCTCCAACCTTGAACTGGTTGTTCTCGTCATGCGCCTTGTACTTCTTCGACTGACGCACGGTCTTTTGGAGGAGCGGGTGCGAATAGCGACGCTCGACCTTGACCACGACAGTCTTGTCGTTCTTGTCGCTGACGACAACGCCCTGCAGAACGCGTTTAGGCATGCTCTTCTTCCTTATGCCTTGCTTTCGGCCGCCTTCTGGCGGGCGATGGTCTTGATACGCGCAATATCACGGCGAACCTGTTTTACGCGTGCGGTTTTTTCAAGCTGACCAGTGGCCTTCTGAAAACGCAGGTTAAACTGCTCCTTCTTCAGGTTGGCCAGCTCTTCGTTCAGTTGATCGAGGCTCTTCGCCCGAACGTCTGCGGCTTTCATGGCTGCCTCTCTTATTCAGCAATGCGCTGGATGAAGCGCGTTTTGATCGGCAACTTTGCTGCGCCGAGTCGTAGTGCTTCGCGTGCCACATCTTCGGGTACGCCGTCAAGCTCAAACATTATACGACCTGGTGCAACACGGCATGCCCAGTAGTCTACGGAGCCCTTACCCTTACCCATACGGACTTCGGTAGGCTTCGAAGTTACCGGCAAATCCGGGAAGATACGGATCCACACGCGGCCAGCACGTTTCATGTGACGGGTGATCGCGCGACGGGCCGCTTCGATCTGACGTGCGGTGACGCGTTCCGGCTCAAGAGCCTTCAGACCGAATGCACCGAAATTCAGTTCCGTACCGCCTTTCGCATTGCCGTGAATACGACCCTTGAACTGCTTGCGGAACTTGGTGCGCTTAGGCTGCATCATTGTTCTCTACTCCAAATTTCTCGCCCGCGGCCCGCTTTTCAAGCGTTTTCGCGGCGGCGGTTCGACGAGGAACCCTGATTGTCACCCTCGACCGCACGACGCTCGGAGGCCATCGGATCATGTTCAAGGATCTCGCCCTTGAAGACCCAAACCTTCACGCCGCAGATACCATAAGCGGTCTTCGCTTCTGCAGTTCCGTAGTCAATATCGGCGCGCAGCGTGTGCAACGGAACACGACCTTCACGGTACCATTCCATGCGTGCGATTTCCGCACCACCCAGACGACCCGAGCAATTGATACGGATGCCTTCGGCGCCCAGACGCATTGCGGACTGAACGGCACGCTTCATGGCGCGACGGAATGCCACACGGCGTTCCAGCTGCTGAGCGATCGACTGAGCGATCAGCGTAGCGTCGATTTCCGGCTTGCGAACTTCAACGATGTTGAGCGAAGCATCGGCATTGGTCATTTCAGACAGCTTCTTGCGAAGCTTTTCGATGTCTGCACCCTTCTTGCCGATGATGATGCCTGGACGAGCCGAGTGGATCGTGACACGGCACTTCTTGTGCGGACGCTCAATAACGATCTTCGAGATCGCTGCCTGCTTCAGTTCTTCTGTCAAGAACGCGCGGATCTTGACGTCTTCATGCAGCAGCTTGCCGTATTCGCCGGTATTCGCGTACCAACGCGAATCCCAGGTGCGGTTGATGCCGAGACGAAGACCGACTGGATTAATCTTCTGACCCATTATGCGGCCTCCCCTTTTTCCGCGACTTCGCGGACAACAATGGTGAGATGCGAAAACGGCTTCTCGATACGGCTCGCGCGGCCACGGCCACGGACGTGGAAGCGCTTCATGACAATCGACTTGCCGACATAAGCTTCTGCGACGATCAGCGAATCGACGTCGAGATCATGATTGTTTTCAGCATTTGCAATTGCCGATTCGAGCGTCTTCTTAACCGTACCGGCGATCCGCTTGCGCGAGAACGTCAGATCGGCAAGTGCCGCATTCACCTTCTTGCCACGGATCATTGCCGCTACAAGGTTAAGCTTCTGCGGGCTGACGCGGAGCGTACGGGCGACAGCTTTCGCCTCGTTATCCTTAAGCTGGCGTGGAGCCTTAGCCTTGCCCATCGTTACTTCCTCTTCGCCTTCTTATCCGCGCCATGACCGTAATAGGTACGGGTTGGAGCGAACTCACCGAACTTGTGTCCGACCATTTCTTCAGTGACCAGAACCGGCACATGCTTGTTGCCGTTGTAGACACCGAAGGTAAGGCCGACAAACTGCGGCAAGATTGTGGAGCGGCGGCTCCACATCTTGATAACCTCGTTACGACCGCTCTCGCGTACCTTCTCAGCCTTCTTGAGAAGATAGCCGTCGACGAACGGACCTTTCCAAACTGAACGAGCCACTTCAGACTACCTCTCTTACTTCTTACGCTGATGGCGCGAGCGCATGATGAACTTGTCAGTCGACTTGTTCGAACGCGTCTTCTTGCCCTTGGTCGGCTTACCCCATGGGGTAACCGGATGACGGCCACCAGAGGTGCGGCCTTCACCACCACCGTGCGGGTGGTCAACCGGGTTCATGGCAACACCACGAACGTGCGGACGCTTGCCGCGCCAGACCGAACGACCGGCCTTACCGTCGTTGATGTTGGCATGGTCAGGATTGGATACTGCGCCAACCGAAGCGAAGCATGCACCTGGAACCAGACGCTGTTCACCAGAATTCAGACGAAGGATCGCCATACCCTGGTCACGACCGACGAGCTGTGCATAGGTGCCAGCCGAACGGGCAATCTGACCGCCCTTGCCTGGCTTCAGCTCAACGTTGTGAACAATCGTACCGACCGGCATTGCCGAAAGCGGCATTGCATTGCCCGGCTTCACGTCAACGGAGTGACCGGCAACAACCTTGTCGCCAGCAGCAAGACGCTGCGGAGCCAGGATGTAGGCCAGTTCGCCGTCTTCGTAACGAACCAGAGCGATGAATGCGGTACGGTTCGGATCGTATTCCAGACGTTCTACAGTACCAACGACGTCGAGCTTGCGGCGCTTGAAGTCGATGAAACGGTAGGTGCGCTTGTGACCGCCGCCCTGGAAGCGGACGGTAATACGACCTGTGTTGTTACGGCCACCCTTCTTGGACAGACCTTCGGTCAATGCCTTGACCGGCTTGCCCTTGTAGAGTTCCGAGCGGTCCACGATGACCAGCTGACGCTGGCCTGGCGTGGTCGGATTAAAATGCTTGAGTGCCATTGTTTCTTACTCCATGGCCTCTCAGAGACCGGTCGAAACGTCGATGCTCTGGCCTTCAGCCAAAGTCACGAACGCTTTCTTGACGTCGCTCTGGCGCCCGACAATGCCGCGGAACCGCTTGACCTTGCCTTTGCGCACTGCAGTATTGACTGCGGTAACCTTGACGCCGAACAGCGCTTCGACTGCAGCCTTGATTTCCGGTTTGGTAGCCTTGCGGGCCACGTTGAAGACGACCTGATTGTTTTCTGAAACAAGGGTCGACTTTTCGGTGATGACCGGGCTGACGATCACGTCGTAATGGCGGAGATCAGTCATTTGAAACGCTCCTCGAGTGCCTCGACAGCCGCCTTGGAAAGCACAAGCTTACCGCGACGAAGAATGTCGTAAACATTGATGCCCTGCACTGGCAGAACGTCGATGTTCGGGATGTTCGAAGCTGCGCGCTTGAAGTTCGCATCGATCTCTGCGCCGCCGATCAGCAGTGCATTGTCCAGACCGAGCTTTGCGAACTGTGCCGAGAGCAGCTTGGTTTTCGCTTCAGCAGCAGCCAGATCATCAACGATGATCAGGTCAGACGCCTTGGCCTTGGCCGAAAGCGCATGACGCAGGCCGAGAGCGCGAACCTTCTTCGGCAGATCATGTTCATGCGAACGTACGACCGGACCATGAGCCTTGCCACCGCCGCGGAACTGAGGTGCACGAGCAGACGAGTGACGGGCACGACCAGTACCCTTCTGCTTGTACATCTTGGAACCGGTACGGCTGACTTCACCGCGATCCAGTGCCTTGTGCGTGCCCTGCTGGCGGCGTGCCAGCTGCCAGCGTACAACACGCTGAAGAATGTCGTCACGCGGTTCGAGACCGAAGATGGCTTCGTTCAGCGAAACCTTGCCGGCATCCTTGCCTTCAAAAGTGGTAATCGTGAGATCCATTATTCGGCTCCCTCAGCAACAGCTGCTTCGGCCTTCTTGCGCAGGCCAGCTGGCTTCGGTGCATTCTCAGGCAGCGAAACCTTGACGGAATCGCGTACGAGGATCCAGGCACCCTTGGAGCCAGGAACCGCACCGCGGACCAGGATAAGGCCGCGATCGCTGTCCGTCGAAACAACTTCGATATTCTGGGTGGTCACACGAGTCTGCCCCATATGACCAGCCATCTTCTTGCCCTTGAAAACCTTACCCGGATCCTGGCGCTGACCGGTCGAACCGTGCGCACGGTGGGTAATGGAGTTACCATGGGAGGCGCGATGGCCGCCGAAGTTATGACGCTTCATAACACCGGCAAAACCCTTACCGATCGTCGTACCCGTCACATCGACCTTCTGGCCCGGGACGAAATGTTCGGCGGTGAGTTCTGCGCCAACCTCAAGGAGGTTTTCCGGGGAAACGCGGAATTCCGCAAGCTTGGCCTTAGGCTCGACTTCAGCCTTCGCGAAATGACCGCGCAGAGCCTTAGACGTGTTCTTTACCTTGGCCTTGCCTACGCCAAGCTGAACAGCCGTGTAACCGTTCTTTTCAATTGTACGCTGAGCAACCACGTGGCAGTTCTCCATGCGGAGAACCGTCACCGGCACATGCTCGCCAGCGTCGTTATAGACGCGGGTCATGCCCAGCTTCTGTGCGATAACACCTGAACGCATCGGGTTCGTTCCTTCCGTCCTCAAGCCGATTAAAGCTTGATCTCGACATCGACACCTGCAGACAGGTCGAGCTTCATGAGCGCGTCAACAGTCTGCGGAGTCGGGTCAACGATATCGAGAAGACGCTTGTGCGTGCGCATCTCGAACTGTTCGCGGCTCTTCTTGTCGATGTGCGGCGACCGGTTAACCGTGAACTTCTCGATCCGCGTCGGAAGCGGAATCGGTCCGCGCACATTTGCACCGGTACGCTTGGCAGTCGACACGATTTCCCGCGTCGAAGCGTCAAGGATCCGATGATCAAACGCCTTGAGGCGAATGCGGATGTTTTGACCGTTCATTTCATCTGTTCCTTGTTACGCGGGACGCCCAGTCCCTGTGGGCCAATCTGCTTTCAGTCTCTCAGCCGATCAGCCCGGATCGAGCGTCCCTGCACAAACCTTAATTACTCGATGATCGATGCTACGATACCGGCGCCGACGGTGCGGCCACCTTCACGGATAGCGAAGCGCAGCTTCTCTTCCATG
>NZ_JBHSEL010000050.1:0-25928 GCF_042653845.1 Daeguia caeni
CTCTGACGCGGGGTGGAGCAGCCCGGTAGCTCGTCAGGCTCATAACCTGAAGGCCGCAGGTTCAAATCCTGCCCCCGCAACCACCGATACCGACAAACCCGTCGCGCCAGCGGCGGGTTTTGTCGTTTTAGCAGCATTTCCAACGGCTTGCCGCTCCGTCCATTCGAGGATCGTCACCAGATCGCCATGCAGCGTTGCGTAGAGTTCCCCCCGTTCTGGGCCGGGAGTGAGCACGATCTTCTCGATCAGCATGCGCAGGGCATCGGCGGCCTGCTGGCGCTCTTCGGAGCGATTCAGGGCGGCAGTGAGCCGGGCGACCTTCCTGGCGTAGATCGCTGCTGCGCTCGGCAGAATGTCGGGGGTGTCTTCCGGAGCTTCGGCGAGAAGTGTAGTCAGCTCCGCCCTGCGCGCCTCCAGCGCATCCATCTTCTCCTTCATTGACGGATGATACATGCCGTCTGCAATGGCTTCGACGATCTGCTCGATCTGTCTGGCAACCTTGCCCAGTTCGGCTTTCCATGCTTCGCTGTTGGAGCGGCGTTCCCTGTTCAGACGGTTCGCCTCTTCAGCGTAGGCACGCATTGCCTCCCCTACCATCTCGGGCGACATCATCCGCTCCTTCAGGCCGGTCAGCACGCGGGCTTCGAGTTCTGTGCGTGGGATCGTGCGACTGTTTGTACAGGCGCCCTTGCTAATGTGGTTCGAGCAGGCGAAGCGGTCGGCCCCGCGAAGTGAGTAGGGGCCTCCGCAGCAGCCGCAGAAGACCAGCCCCGACAGCAGTGACTTCGGACGCCGCGCGCCGTTCAGCCGATTCTTCTTGTGATGCGCGCGGACGGCTTCAGTGACATTGGCGAACTTCTCGGCGATCTCGCCCTGACGTGTGCGGACGGCCTGCCAGAGTTGGTCATCGACGATCCGCAGTTCCGGCACCTCCCTGACGATCCATTCCGCCACGGGGTTGAGCCGGGAGACACGCTTGCCGGTTGACGGATCCTTGACGTAGCGTAGCCGGTTCCAGATCAGCCGGCCGATATAGAGTTCATTGTTGATGATGCCGGTGCCGCGCTTCACGTGGCCCCGGATGGTGGTGTCGCTCCAGAGCCGACCTTCGGGGCCGGGGACGCCTTCCTCGTTCAGCCTGCGCGCAATGCTGCGCGGGCCGATGCCAGCGGCAAACTCGCGGAAGATGCGTCGTACGACATTGGCCTCGGCCGCGTCGATCTGGCGGTCGCCCCGGATCGGGTCGCCGCGCGCATCGAGTTGTTTGACGACCCTGTAGCCATAGCAAAGCCCGCCGCCCGACTTGCCTTCCTCGACACGCCCACGGATGCCGCGGTGGGTCTTGGCAGCAAGGTCTTTGAGGAACAGCGCGTTCATCGTCCCCTTGAGGCCGACATGAAGCTCGCTGATCTCGCCCTCGGCCAGCGTGACGACAGGCACGCCGGCGAACTTCAGATGCTTGAACAGTGTCGCCACATCGGCCTGGTCGCGGCTGATACGGTCCAGCGCCTCGGCCAATACCACGTCGAACTTTCCTGCCTGCGCGTCCTGCAACAGCATCTGAATGCCGGGCCGCAGGATCATGCTCGCCCCGGAAATCCCCGCATCCTTGTAGGTGCCAACGACTTTCCACTTCTCGCGCTTCGCCTGCTCCCGGCAAATCCGGAACTGGTCTTCAATCGACGCCTCGCGCTGGTTATCGGAGGAATAGCGGGCATAAAGGGCGACGCGCGTCATGGCATAGACTCCTTCAGGCAACCTTGTCGAAGCGGCTCGGCCGGATCAGCACTTCGGCCGAAATGCCCAGGTGGTTGTGCAACTGCCGGATCATCTCGATGGACAGTCCCCGCTTGCGGTTCAGGACATCGGCCACCCGGTTGCGCGGGCCGATCATCGGCTCCAGGTCCCTGCGGGTCAGCCCCTGCTGCTCCATGCGGAACCGGATCGCCTCGATCGGGTCGGGCGGATCCATCGGATAGTTCTTCGCTTCATAAACCTCGATCAGTGTCGCCAGCACGTCGAGCCGGTCGCCATCCGGCGTGCCGCTCTTCGCGCCCCACAGCCGCTCCACTTCGGCAAGCGCCGCATCGTAATCCGCCTCGGTTCGGATGGGCTTCAGCTCAGTCGCCATGTCTGACCTCCGTCACGTCGATCCCGTCATATGCCTTGTGCGTGCCAATCCACTTGATCCAGACGATGGCCTTCTCGAAGTCGACCGCCACCACGAGGCGATAATCGTTGCCCTTGATGTTGAAGACGATGCGTTCGGCGCTGACGATGCTGGCCGTCGCGTAGAGCCGCTTCACATCCGCCGAACTGGTCCAGTCCGCCTTGCTGACTTCGTCGAACCAGGCATCGAGCGCGGCCTTGACCGCCGGCTGGTCCTTCTGCCCCGCGAGGCTGTCGACGAACTGCCGCAAGGTGCGGCGAGCAATGATTCTCATAGCGTACCTATATCACGGGACCAAAACGGTCACAAGAAGAATATGCGAATGCCCCGGCGCGGGTGTCGCGACGAGGCGATGACCGATGTGCGGGGCGCTCTGATCGCCTATCCGAGCGGGGCGTCCAGCGGCATGAGCCCGGCGTTCATCTCTGCGCGCTCAACCGCGTCGATGACGATATCGGCAGCTTCCGCCGTGCGGTGACGTCGCTGCGCGGCAGCCCGGAGCCAGTCATAGTGGTCGGCGCGCATCAGCACGAATTCGCGGCGGTCATGCCGGGTGATCTCCACCGGCGCTTGTCGCGCCTGATGCAGGAGTTCTTCGGGACTGCGCTGGAAAGAAATGGAATCAACAGTGGTCATGACTGCATCCTGAACAAACCCGGTGCCTGAAACCACAGGCATCACGCATCCTCGCCTGCTGGGCGCTTCTTCTGTACCCTGCGTTCCAGCGCCAGCTTGCGCTCGAACTGCTCGCGGGCGATCTGGCGGCCGAGCAGCCGGGTGAGGATCATGACCGCTTCGTCGGCGCGACTGCCGCCGTTCCGCGCCGGTTCCGACGAGGCCGGAGGTCCAAAGACCTCAATGTTGATCCTGCTGCGTTTGAGCGCCATCGTCTCCAAAAATCCCATTGCCCGGAGGGGGCAGGGACCATCGAAGAACCGCTCGTGCATGAAAGGAAAGCCCCGCGTCGCACCCGTGCGGCACATGGGATACTGTAGCGTATAATAAGGATGCTCTGGAATCGGGAGAACATCGCGCAATGGAGATCGACAAGGACAGGATCGACGATGCGATTCTCGCGCTGCTCTACCTGACGCTCGACGGGGACGGCCGAGCATGGAAGGGATTCGACTGGAGCGCGATGAACCGACTGCACGAGAAGGGCTTCATCGGCAATCCGGTCAACAAAGCGAAATCCGTCTGGCTTACGGACAAGGGGATCGTCAGATCGGAACAGCTTTTTCGTGAGATGTTCATGGTCCAAAGATGAGCCCCCCGGATCGCTCTCCGGAAAGTGCGAAAGTATTAAGTTGCCAGCTTTAGCGTATGGCAGCAGAAATCTGAAGTGAGCCGCCGTGCGTTTACCTTGCACGCAACCTCATCCGTACGAAAGCCGAAATAAGCCGGTTTCTGAAGCAAGAGCTAAGGGCGCTGCCCTCGCGCGGCCCAAGAAAACTCTTCGGCCTTTCGCGGCATAAACGGCTCGCCCCCCGCAAGCGGGTCCCCTCCATTTATTCCACGGTGCCAAAGACTTTCCTTGCACCTTGCTACCCCGGTCTCGCCGACGGGCAAGGGTTCAGGAGCGAGCGCTTCGCTTCTCTGAACCCTGTAACCCGAAAGGAAGACCAATGACCCGAACCTTCAGCACCCCGCGCAACGTGATCGTCAATGCCGACTGCATCGAGGCGATGCGTTCTTTTGAAAGGGGATCGGTGGACTTCATTCTGACCGATCCGCCCTACTTGGTGAACTACCGCGACCGCAACGGCAGGAAGGTGGCGAACGACGACAACGCCCGTTGGCTTCGTCCCGCCTTCAACCAGATGCACCGCGTCTTGAAGGACGGAGGTTTCGCCGTTTCGTTCTACGGCTGGAACAAGGTCGATCTGTTCATGGACGCATGGAAAGCGGCAGGCTTCCGCGTCGTCGGACATATCGTGTTCCGCAAGCGTTATGCGTCATCGGCGAAGTTCCTGCGCTACCAGCACGAACAGGCTTACTTGCTGGCGAAGGGCAATGTTTCCCTGCCCGAAAACCCCATCCCGGACGTGATCGACTTCCCCTATGCGGGCAACAAGCTGCACCCGACGCAAAAGCCGGTCGAAGCCTTGGCGCCGTTGATCGAGGCTTTCACGAAGCCCGGCGAGCTTGTGCTGGACCCGTTCAGCGGCAGCGGCTCCACCCTGGCGGCGGCGCAGCAGATCGGCCGCGACTGGATCGGCATCGAGCTGGACAGTCGGCACCACCAGACCGCCAGGAGGCGGCTTGCATGGATGCAGCAGAAGGGCGACAGGGCGGCCGCATAGGCCGCCTCTTTCTCTCTGGCCAAAGTGCCTGCCATGTGCGGGCACCTCCTGTACGCGCGGAAAGTCATATCTTCGACCGAGCAAACGCTCGCCGGGCTACGCCCGGCTCGCGACAGGAGACGTCACGGCAATCCGACGCAGAGTGATCACCTTCCGCGATCAACATATCTGGGACGCGCGGCTTCTTCGTCTTGCTTTGATTGCATAAAATCCTCTGCCGGGGCGTCGCCCTGCGCGCCCCGGTTTTGGGAGGTGACGCCATGCTCAGCATCGACTGGCGTTCACCGGCGGCGTACAGGCATACGATGCACCTTCCGGCCGCCGGGTTCGCCTGGGAATATCTCCGCCGAAACGAGGATTACCGTCAGGATTACAACGCGGCCGTGCTGACGGACCAACCGGCTGACCGTGACCTTGACGTATTTGCCAACCGTTGGGGGTTGCGATTTCCCCTGCGACCCCGACGCGCCGCCTGATTGCCAGACACCGTTCTGGAACCCAGGCCTCTATCCTGAAGCCGTGATGCTGTCACCTGTCGAACGCAGGAACGGCGACACGGAACCGATCGTTACGCTGGCCCAGCTTGACGATCTCGATTTGCGCCGCGCCGCCGATGGCTGGCATGGTATCTGGCGAGCCAACGGTGTTGCGCATCAGTTCTGGCTGCCCGGGGCGATACCGGACGCAGCGGCATTTTATGCGCTCACCCTGCCCATGGACGTCTATCTGGAACTTCGTGCACATGCGGCCCGTCGTTTCTGGCGCTCTCTCAATGGCCGGGCGTTAGGTCCCGATTTTCGGGCGTTTCCTGCACAGCGCCGGCAATGGTACATCCTGTCTTTACGGGCGCTCGACGCAAGGCTGTGTGGAGAGAGTTATCGCACCATCGCAAAAGTCCTGCTCGGCTTTCGCGGGACCAAGGAGGACTTCGAGGGCGACCCGCGCAAGAGCAAAGCGCGTCGCCTTGTGGCACATGGCACCAGGATGATGCGAGGCGGGTATCGCCTGTTGCTGCATTATCCGATCAAACTTGGCAAGCGTTGACCGCTTCAGGACTTGCTGGTCGGTGATTGCCTCAGAAGATTGCGATATCCCTCGCGCGAAAGCCATTGTGCGCGCTCCAGGTGGCTTTGCCAGCACCGATAAGTACGCGTCTCGTCGGCGACCGGGTCGCGGTGCAGGACAATCTGCGCGACTTCCTTCCAGTCCGCCCCTTCGGCCCTGGCGTCGAGAAGCCTCAGATAGGTCACGAAATGCCGCTCGTCATAGCTGGTGATCTCGTTGCCTGTCGGTGCCTCATCATCCACATCGGGGTCGAGTTCGACGGGCGTTCCCATTGTCAATCCCCTTCTTCCCGGAGAGCCTTGCTTGCGGTGCGCCCCCGCAAATGGCCCCTCAGACCTGGTGATCGGGGAGTTCGAAACCGTGACTAGACGGCCCCATGGCCTTTAGGCGGGTAGCCCTGGACATACGCCGCAGGCTCCCCGACCATAGGGTCAAGGAGTGTGGTGCCGTCACGGCCGACACCAACCGCTAGTCAGGGGTTTCGACGCCCCGGAGCAGCGCGTCTGCTCCGCTTTCATTCATAGCCGAGCCGGGCACGGTTGTCTTTACCGTTTGAGCCCGGCTGACTTCTTCTTACGGAAATACTCCCATTTCACTTCCGCCTTGAGGGGTGCCGCCAGCGCAGGGGCGCAAATGCGGCACGCTACATGCCGCATGTCGTTCGCCATGGTTCGCCACAGCCTGCCGCCCTCTCGGCGGCCGTTTGTCTGACCAACCGGAGGCGATACCATGATACACGGCCGCAATGCCGACCTGCCGCCACGGCTGCTTCGCACGCAGGAAGCTGCGCGCTTCCTCGGCATATCGCTGCGCACTCTCGAAAAGCACCGGACCTACGGCACCGGCCCCGTCTACCGAAAGATCGGGGGACGGGTCGTCTATGCCGTGCAGGATCTGGAAGCCTGGAGTGCAATCGGGGCACGCAAGTCCACTCGCGACGCGAATGCCCGCACGGTCTTTCCTGCGCGACCGCTGACACCTGCGGAGCGGGAAGAACTCTGAATGCTGTGCGACGACGATCATAGACCAGCGCAGACGGAAGTGGTCAGCGAGCGCAGCCATCTCGACCCGTTCGTGGTGGCGACCGGGGACGCTGCGCCGCGTGACCAGCGCGACCTGATGGAACGGCCGTTCTTTTCGCTCGGCAAGCGTCCACGCATGAAACCGATTATCTACAAGGGCGCAGATGTCGAGGTGCAGGTCTTCGCCATGCCCGAACATGGCATGGCGACCATCTGGGATGCTGATGTCCTGATCTGGGCCGCGTCGCAGATCGTGGCGGCCGAGAACGACGGCATCCCGACTTCACGTTTCTTCCGTTTCACGCCCTATCAGTTGCTGCGTGCGATCGGACGCCCGACCGGGAACCATCAGTATCAGCTTCTGAAGGCGGCGCTCGGTCGCCTGCAATCCACCGTTGTCGCCACGACGATCCGTAACGGCCCGAACTGGCGCCGGCGGCAGTTCTCATGGATCAACGAGTGGGAGGAAATGACAACGCGCTCCGGCCGTGTCGAGGGTATCGAATTCGTCCTGCCCGAATGGTTCTACCAGAGTGTTATCGACCGCTCTCTGATCCTGACCATAGACCCGGCCTATTTCCGGCTGACTGGCGGCATCGAGCGATGGCTCTATCGCGTTGCCCGCAAACATGCAGGGCACCAGCCAGAAGGCTGGGCTTTCGAGATCAGCCACCTTCACGAAAAGTCCGGCAGCCTCGCACGGCCGTCCGACTTCGCGCTCGACCTGCGCCGGATCGCCGCCCGCCAGCCGCTGCCCGGATACCGTCTCGAAATCGAGTGGGAGGACCGGCGCGAATTGGTGCGTTTTTACCCCGGAAACTTATCCACAGTGCCTGTGGATAACCATGTGGAACCTATCGGCAGATTAGGCGCAAACAGTATCGGCACATTAGGCGCAAATCGCGCCGCGCACTTTATAGAAGAATCTAACAAAGAATCTAACTTCTATTCTTTGACGCGCGCACGCGCGAAGCATGGTGCCGGTGCCGCACGGCGAGGTGCGCCATGATGCGCGCCCTCGACCTGTTCAGCGCAGCGGCCGGAGGCTGGTCGCTCGGCCTGCACCGCGCCGGCTTCCTCACCATCGCCGCCTGCGAAATCGTCGAGTGGCGGCGCATCCTTTACGCTGAGAACAATCCTCATGTCCGCATCTACGACGACATCCGTGGACTCACGGCAGCTCGACTTGTTTCCGACCTTGGCATCCTTCCCGACATCATCGTCGGCAGCCCGCCGCGCCAGGATATCTCCAGCGCCAACACCAAGGGGAAAGGCATCGAGGGCGAACGGTCGGGCCTCTACCTCGAAGCCGTCCGCCTGGTCGGAGATTGCCGCCCTCGCTGGTTCGCTTTTGAGAACAGCGCTAATCTGCGAACTCGCGGCGCTGACCGGCTGCTCGATGAACTGGAAACGCTCGGCTACGCCGTCGAAGCGTGCGTGGTGGGTGCTGACAATGTCGGCGCCAACCATGTCCGCAAGCGGTCATGGCTCATCGGCTACGACCCCGAACAGCTTGCCAACACCCGTATCGCAATCCCAGCAGGGTGGCATCCGTCTGGAGGGCGGCTCAGGCGCGCGCCGGGCGATGAAGGAAACGGGTCTTTACGAGGTGTTCCGCAATCGTTCGCTGCCGACGCCGATGGCATCGGACGGGATGAAGGATGGCGCGGGCGGTGGAGCGGGATCGACATATCCGCTGCACATGATCCTGGCGACGCCGAGGAAGTCGGACGCCGATCGAGGTGGCCGGGGCGACATTCTCAGCCAGTTGCAAGGCCGTGCAAGCCGCCATGCGAGGATGATGGGAACCCCGACAGCGAACCCGGCCCCGCGGGGGAGCGTTCTGCGCAAGCACAAGGGCCGGATGACCTCGGACCAGGACGATTTCGACCGGACACCGACGATCAGCGAGGCGCTGCATTTCGACAGTCTGGAACGCTCCTGCAGCCTGATGCCGACGCCGGTAAAGCCGAACGGCGGGCGCAGGTTGAGCGCGCAGGAGATCGAGACAGGAAGGCGATTGAGCGGCGCGAAGGCGCAGATCGACACACCGAACCTGTTGCGCCATGCGGCGGAAATCCTGCCGACGCCGACGAAGAGAGACAGCAGGATGGACGGCTGGAGTCCGGCCTACGACCGCCGGAAATCTCCGACCATGGACGCGGTGATGAACGGGGCGATGACGGATCGCGCGCCGGACAAATGGGCGGGAGCGCGGGCGCTGGCGACGATGCTGCGGAGCCATGGGCTGACTGGAACGGCGGCCTTGCCCATCACCTACGGCTGGATGATGGGCTTTCCACCTGGGTGGCTGACACGCGCATTGCACTCGGCAGTCGCAAAGGGACTTCTGCGGCCAGTCTGATCGTCGAAGCTTTCGGCGACGCCGTTCTTCCGCAAATTCCCGAAGCCATTGGTCGCGCTATCCTGCGCACCGAAGCTGCGCTCGACGCGGTGCTCGCCCGCACATCCACCGACATTACCGGAGACGAACCATGATCCGTCGTTCCCACAGGAAGGCGCACGGTCGATCGCTGCCGGACGAACCCGCGCCGTTCACTACATTTGTCGAGCTGACCTTTCAGAAGCAGAGGGTCGAGCACTGGATACGCTTCGGCCGCAAGAGCTACGAACAGATCATCGACCGTCGCCGCAGCATCGTCGGCTTTCCGCCCGGCAGCATCTTCGCCTTCGTGCGATGGGCAGCAAACGACTTTGGCACCGTAGTCTCGCGCATCGACATCGTGCGCGCCATCGGTCGCGGCGAACCGTTCCAGACCTTGCCCTTCGT
Organism: Daeguia caeni; assembly: GCF_042653845.1. NCBI lineage: Bacteria > Pseudomonadati > Pseudomonadota > Alphaproteobacteria > Hyphomicrobiales > Brucellaceae > Daeguia > Daeguia caeni. Next base: position 9,352 of record NZ_JBHSEL010000050.1, read on the forward strand.
CCGGCCCGGTGGCGACATCCTTCTGCGCCTCAATGGCTGGGAGAAGGTGCAGCGGGCGCTTGCCGTCATCGACGCGTTGGAAGCCCTCGGTTTCGATCCGGCCGACGTGTCCCCGGATTACTGGCGGCACGTCCACAACCGCCTGACAGCTAACCTGGAACCGAGCGCCTACACGCCTGAGCGGCACGCCGCCTGGATTGGGCGACGGAGGATCGAGCCATGACGCGCCGCCGCGTCCTCACGGTGACGGTGCTGGCTGTCAGCGTCATCGCTGCCATGAGTGTCGTCGATATGCCGGCAAGGTTGATCTGGAATGCCACCGCCAGCGCGCCCATCGGCTTCTACACAGTCGTGCCGGCCGAGCGAATCGACGTGTCCGAACTGGTCGCCATCATGCCGCCCGAACCGCTCGCCGCCTACATGGTCGAGCGCGGCTATATCGCGCGAGGCGTCCCGCTCTTGAAGCGCGTCTTGGGCCTGCCGGGACAGCGGGTTTGCCGCGCCGGCCGCACGATCACGGTTGACGGAATCGAGATGGGCGAGGCGTTGGAGCGCGACAGCCTCGGCCGCGATCTGCCCATCTGGCAGGGCTGCCGCGTCATCGGTGACGGCCAGCTTTTCCTCATGAATTGGGAAATCCGAGACAGCCTGGACGGTCGTTATTTCGGACCCATCCCCGCAAGTTCCGTCATCGGCCGCGCCATCCCGCTCTGGACCAATGAGGAAGGCGACAGCCGCTACGAGTGGAGCGCACAGACGCATTGACTGCTTCCCCATCAGCGGGAGCGGTGCCCGCCGATGGTCTTTCCAACCTCACCGCCAAGGAGATTGTCATACCCCAGATCGGTCAGTTCACGCGCGAGAAAAACGGCTATCTAGGTCGCATCCACACACTCACCCTCGATCGCGAACTCTTCATCGTTCCGGTGGAGGAGGCGGACGCAGAGAATGTCCCCAACTACCGCGTCCATCACGGTGCCGTTGAAGGGCCGGAGATCGGTGCAGCCTGGAAACGCACCGGCGAAAAGGCTGGCGAATACCTTTCGGTGCTGCTGGACGATCCAACATTCCCGCATCCCATCCGCGCCAACCTGTTCCGCGGCGATGACGCGGGCGCGTCGTGGTCGCTGCACTGGAGTCGCCCAAGACCGCGTGACGAGCGGGACTAAGGCCATGCATTTCCGCGCCATCCCCTTGCTCAGAACTCACATCCCGTTGATCGGGGAAAGGTCGTCTCATGCCGTCGTCCTGCTCAGGCGAAAGACGGTTGGCGCGCACAGCGGAGGTCAGTGGCGGCTTTGCGCGGGCACGTACACCTTGGCTTTGGCAGCGATGAGAGTGCTGGCAGTTTGGCTCCCCGACATATCCCGGGCGGTGCGGCGCTATGCCGTTGTCTTGACAACCGGTCTGTTGTCGCTTGGCAGCGGATCGGCGATTGCTGTTGCACAATCGGCACTGATCGTTCGGCCTGCCGTCATTGAGCCCTATACCGCTTATATCGCCGAAGCGGCGCGGCGCTTCGGAATTCCCGAAGACTGGATTTGCGCCGTTCTGCACGCCGAAAGTGCCGGCGATACGCTGGCGGTGTCCCCGGCCGGGGCGATGGGATTGATGCAGGTCATGCCCGACACTTGGGCGGGCCTACGGGTCCGTCACGGCCTTGGTCGTGATCCCTACGATCCGCGCGACAACATCATGGCGGGCGCGGCCTATCTGCGCGAAATGTGGGATCGCTACGGCAATGCCGGCGCGATGCTGGCGGCCTACAATGCCGGTCCCGGCCGTTACGACGAATACCTTGCGACCGGGCGGGTATTACCTGCAGAAACCCGCGCCTATGTCGCCACCCTTGCGCCGATCCTCGGCGGCGCGGCCGCGTCAGAAGTGCCTGCGCTGGCACCGCCGCCACCACCCGACTGGCGCGAGGCCGGGCTGTTCGTCATGCGCTCGGCGGACGCACGGACTGCCGTAGCATCGTCATCCGAAGCGCGACCCGATGACGTTCGCGCAACCGTTCCGGTGCGCGATCCTGTTCGCACCAAACCTCAAGACGGCAGCATTTTCGTCGCCCGCACGGACGACGGGGGAACACCATGAAGGGGGCGTTCCCGCACTCCGCGCAATCCGTTCCGGCGTCCAGACAGGCAGGATTGTGCCTGGCTGAATTGTCGGCAGGAAAGGCGAAGACGGCAGGGAAGGGGGAGGGCAAGATTAAAGAAGGCGGCACCATGTCGGGCCGCTTCCGAAAATTGTTGTTGTCTGCACACTGTTTAGGGAAACCGCGAGCGGCACCATGGTTTTCGGCCCCGCGTGCCGCGATTTTGCGCAAAGCCTTGACCTTGCAGGGTTTCGAGCGGCACCATAGGCGCAGATCGGCCGTTTTCCGGGGGTTTTGGCTGGAGTCGCGCCCGTGAGCGCCGACGACGAAAACCGCTTCCGGCCGAAGCCCGGCCGCATCCGATCCGACACGCCGAAGGCTGGCAAGGCCAAGAGCTTCTTCACCCAGGTCAGGAAGATCACCCGCCAGCATCAGGCGGCCGCCGCCCGCGCCCCTTCCACGCCGCCATCCGCCCGCCCGTCATCGCCGGGGCGGTCCCGCGCCGTGGTCGCCAGCGGCAAGGGCGTGAAGCGCGGCCGGGGCGCGAGCTTCGTGCGCGCCCGGAACATCTCCGGCCAATGACATCATCGCCAGCCCGGCAGCCGCCGCGTGATCGTCAAACAGCGCAGCGTCCGGGCCGCATGGAAGGGCGGCCGCGCCCGCGCGCATCTGCGCTATGTCCAGCGCGACGGAACCTCGCGCGACGGCGAGCGCGGCCGGCTCTATTCGGCGACCGAGGACCACGCCGATGGCGATGCCTTCCTTGATCGCGGCAAGGACGACCGCCACCAGTTCAGGTTCATCGTCTCGCCCGAGGACGGCGCGGAGCTGTCGGACCTCACCGCCTACACCCGCGATTTCATGAAACAGGTGGAAGCCGACCTCGGCACGAAACTCGATTGGGTCGCGGTCAATCACTACAACACCGGCCATCCCCATGTGCATGTCATCGTCAACGGCCGCGACGATACGGGCGGGGATCTGGTCATCAATGGCGACTACCTCGCCAACGGCCTGCGCGAGCGCGCTAGTGAGCTTGCCAGTCTGGAACTCGGCCCCGTCACCGAGATTGAGCAGACCCGCAAGCTGTCGGCCGAAATCGACCAGGACCGTTTCACCCGCATCGACCGCGCCATGGCCGAGGAAGCCGACGCCCGTTTCCTCGACCTGCGCCATGAGCCGGTCGCGCCGAGGCGGCAGTTCGAGCGGACATTGCGCCTGCGCCGCCTCGCCAAGCTGGAGAAGATGGGACTGGCGACCGAGCACGCGCCGGGCGTGTGGGAGTTGAGCAAGGACGTGGAACCGACCCTGCGCGAGCTGGGCGAGCGCGGCGACATCATCCGCACTATGCAGAAGGCGCTCGGCCCGCAGGGTGGCGAACGCGATCCCATGAGTTTCCAAATCCATGATGGTGCGCCCGAGATGCCCATCGTTGGCCGCGTCGTGGACAAGCACCTGTCCGACGAGCTGGGCGAGAACCTGACAATCGTGGTGGACGGGATCGACGGGTGGACGCACCACGTCGCCGGCATCGCGCCCGAGCGGCTGGAGGACGCCCGCGTTGGCAGCGTCGTCCAGATCGGCCCGGCCGAGGCGGCGGCCCGGCCGTCCGACCGCAGCATCTCGGTCATCGCCGAGGACGGCATCTACCGCCCGAGCCGCCATCTGGAGCAGGCCAGATTCGAGGGCCGCGTTCCCGGCGGCGATTATGAGGGCTATGTCGATGCCCATGTCCGCCGACTGGAGGCATTGCGCCGCGCCGGCATCGTCGAGCGGATCGACGCCGACCAATGGCGCATCCCCGAGGATTTCAAGAGCCGCGCCGCCGCCTATGACGCCGGCCGCGACCGGCAGGCCAGCGTTCGCGTCCTTTCCCCGGTCGGTCTGGAAAAGCAGATCGGATCGGACGGCACGACCTGGCTGGACCGGCGGCTGATCCAGGGCGAGACGGCCGACCTTGCCCCGACCGGCTTCGGCCAGCAGGTGCGCGAGGCCATGGACCGGCGCCGCGAGCATCATATCGAACAGGGCGACGCGACCCGAGCGCAGAACGGTCGCATCTTCTATCGGCGCAATCTTCTCGCCACGCTGCGCGAGCGCGAGGTTGCTCGTGTCGGCGCGGAGCCGATCATTCCGATCCGAGGGAACAGCCGGGCCTGGAAACCCGATTGCCCCGCCGCGATCTCGCGCAATGAGATGCTGTGGACAACCTGATGTCTGAGCCGGGCTCTCTGGAAGAAATGGACAGGCTACCATGCACGAAGCCGTACCGAGGCCAAATGAACCGGCTCAAGCTCTTCGGCGAACAGATCATGTCACGCGATCCCGACCGCCAAACCGCCATAAGCTGCGCGAACAATTGCTTGCGCTGACGCACCTCTATCAGCGCTTTGGTTTCGGTAAGATTGCCGAAGAACAATTGCAGTTTGCATAAGCGCGACGCACTCCCAGTGCATCGGGACAGGCTAGGATCTGGTTGCCGTTGCGCAATGCTGTCAGCTAGGGGCTCGGTCGGGCATTCGCCATGGTGTAGCTCTCCTTGGACAAAGTTCGATCCTGCGCCGCACCGCGCACGCCAAATTTTTCCGTTGACATTTATATTCAAATCATCGTAGGTACGCAGTAATGAAAATTGATCTCGAATCCATGCAGACCGCCGCTGACGATGCCTGCGAATTGCTGAAGGCGCTCGCGAACCGGCACCGCCTCTTGATCCTGTGCCAGCTCATTGAGGGCGAAAAATCAGTCGGGCAGCTCGCGGAGTTCCTCGGCATTCGTGACTCGACCGTGTCTCAGCACTTGGCTTTGCTTCGCCGTGATAGACTGATTGCAGGCCGGCGGGATGGCCAGACCATCTGGTATCGGATCGAGAGCGAGCCGGCCCGTAGCGTCCTGAGTGTGCTCTGCAAGTCCTTTTGCGAGCCTCGGGCAGCAAAGGGAACGGCCACGCTCGCCGACGGCCCTTCGGTGGGAAATCGCGCCTCCGGGCGCAGGAAAGTCACGCAGGACTGATCGGGAATTGAGGCCGAGCCGTTGTTGAACTTCTGCACGCTAATAGTTGCAGTTTTTTGCAATCGTTGTTGCGCAACAATCGGTGCGCGACCTTCAAACGAGAGGAATGAACCATGACCAAAAATGTCGGAGGCATCGATCGCATCCTCAGGATCATCGTCGGTCTGGCGCTGCTGTCACTCACCTTTCTACTTGACGGCAACGCACGCTGGTGGGGGCTGATCGGACTCGCTCCGCTGCTGACGGGCCTGTTCTCGACTTGCCCGCTCTATCCGCTCTTCGGCTTCAACACGTGCCCTCTCAAAGGGGGGCGGCAATGAAGCCTGTCCGCATCAACGACCGGCTGTCGATCTGCGAACAGCTCAGCACCAGCGATGTCAGCGCAGCCGCTGCGTCCGGTATTCGAGTCCTCATCAATAATCGGCCGGATGGCGAGGATTTCGGTCAGCCGCGTGCCAGCGAAATTGCCGAGGCCGCCGCGCAGGCCGGACTCGCCAGTACGCATATTCCCGTGCGCGCGGCCGAGATCAGCGAAGATACCGTGCGGGCGTTTCAACGCGCGCTCGCTGATAGCGACGGCCAGGTTCTTGCCTTCTGCCGGTCCGGCACCCGTTCCCTGACGCTCTGGACCCTCGGCGAGGTTCTCGACGGCCGCATGGCGAAAGACGACGTCATCCCCTTCGGGCGGGAACGCGGCTTCGATCTGTCAGGAGCCGTTGCCTGGCTGGGAGCCCATGGCCACTAGCACCGCAGTCCATTTTCAGCACACGAACCTTCAGAAAGGCAGTTCCTATGGCCCCGAAACCGGAAGTGACCGGCTTCTTCGACCGTCGCACGTGGTCGATCCAATATGTCGTCGCCGATCCCGAGACGAAGAAATGCGCGATCGTCGATCCCGTCTATGACTTCGACGAGAAGTCAGGCCAGACGGCTTCGACGAATGCCGACCGCATCCTCGAATTCGTGCGGGACAAGGGTTACGAGGTCGAGTGGATCCTCGACACCCATCCGCATGCCGATCATTTCTCGGCTGCTGCCTACCTGAAACAGAAGACAGGCGCACAGACCGCCATCGGCGAGAAGGTCACCGAGGTCCAGAAGCTGTGGAAGGACTTCTATAACTGGCCGGATTTCCCGGCCGACGGCTCCCAGTGGGACCGGCTCTTCGCCGACGGAGACACCTTCCGGGTCGGCAATATCGATGCCAAGGTGATGTTCTCGCCCGGCCATACGCTCGCCTCGATCACCTATGTCATCGGCGATGCCGCCTTCGTCCATGACACGCTGTTCATGCCCGACAGCGGAACGGCGCGCGCCGACTTTCCCGGCGGCAGCGCCAAGGTGCTGTGGAAGTCGATCCAGGACATTCTGGCGCTTCCCGACGAGACCCGCATCTTCACCGGTCATGACTATCAGCCCGGCGGCCGGGAACCGCTGTGGGAGTCGACGGTCGCCGAGCAGAAGGCGAAGAACATCCACATGGCCAAGTACAAGACGGAAGAGGAGTTCGTCGCCGCGCGCGAGGCCCGCGACAGAACTCTGCCCATGCCGAAGCTGATCCTGCATTCGCTGCAGATCAACACCAGGGGTGGCCGTCTGCCCGAACCGGAAGCGAACGGCCGGCGCTATCTCAAGATCCCGCTCGATCTGTTGACAGGCGCATCCTGGGACTGAACCGGTGATCGAAAAGCTCTCCTGCGAAGCCGCCGATCTGAAGGCCAATGTCGATGAGGCATCGGCCTTCCTGAAGAAGCTGTCCAATCCGGACCGCCTGCTGGTCTGTTGCGCTCTCGTGGAGGGCGAGCGCTCCGTGCGCGAGCTCGAGGATCTGCTTGGCATCCGCCAGCCGGGCCTCTCGCAGCAGCTCGCCGGTCTTCGCGAGGCAGGACTGATCGCCGGCCGCAAGGAGGGTAAGCACGTCTTCTATCGGCTCGCCGACGCCCGCGTCGCCGCCTTCATCCACACCATGCATCGGTTGTTCTGCCAAACCGGCACGACCAACACACAACCACGAGACTGATCGATGACCGAGTTCACACCGCTTGCCTCCCTTCTCGGGGGCGCTTTGATCGGCCTTGCCGCCATCCTCCTCATGGCCTTTCACGGCCGCATCGCCGGCATGACCGGCATTCTCTCCGGGCTCCTTCCGCCCTTGTCGAATGACTGGGCCTGGCGCGCTGCTTTCATCGCAGGGGCAGTCGCGGCTCCCGCTTTGATTATCGTAGCCGGGGCTTCAGCCGTGCCGTTCGAAAGCCCGGTTCCCACGCCCTGGCTCATCGTCGGCGGTCTCATCGTCGGCATCGGCGTCCATTTTGGCGGAGGCTGCACGTCGGGCCATGGCGTCTGCGGGCTTGCACGCCTCTCGCCGCGCTCGATCGCCGCCACCCTGATCTTCATGGCTTCGACGGCGCTCACCGTCTTCGTTGTCCGTCACCTTCTCGGAGGCTTCTGATGGCCCGAATCCTTTCCGCCCTGATTGCCGGGCTCATTTTCGGCGCCGGCATCGCCATTTCCGGCATGATCAATCCCGCCAAGGTGCTCAACTTCTTCGACTTCGCCGGAACCTGGGACCCGTCGCTGGCCTTCGTGATGGGCGGCGCGCTCGTGGTCACCGCCATCGGCTACAGTTTCATCCTGAAGCGCCCGGCGCCGCTCTTCGATAAGACGTTCCATCTGCCGACGGCACGCAAGCTCGATCTTCCGCTTGTTGCCGGCTCGGCCGTGTTCGGCATCGGCTGGGGCATCACCGGCTTCTGTCCGGGCGGTGCCGTTCCGGCTCTCGGTCTCGGAGAGTCGAGCGCGCTGATCTTCGTCGGCTCGATGCTCGCGGGCATTGCGCTGGCACGCTTCGTCCGCCGTTCGGTTGCCGCACGCACGCAATCGCGCGTCGCCTGAGCAGCGGGAGAGCGACAGGAACATGCGTCTTCCCGCCATCAGGATCCAGCGCTTCCTCCCGATGCTCGACTGGGCACGGGCCTATGACCGCACGACACTCACCAATGATGTCGTTGCCGCGATCATCGTGACGATCATGCTGATCCCGCAATCGCTGGCCTATGCGATGCTCGCCGGCCTGCCGCCTGAAGTCGGCCTTTACGCCTCGATCCTGCCGCTTGTGGCCTATGCCCTGTTCGGCACCAGCCGCACGCTCGCAGTCGGCCCCGTCGCCGTCGTTTCCCTGATGACGGCCTCTGCCGTCGGCCAGGTCGCCGCGCAGGGTACGGCCGACTATCTCACGGCGGCGATCGTGCTGGCGCTGCTGTCAGGCGTCATGCTCGTGCTGATGGGCTTGCTGCGGCTCGGCTTCCTCGCCAATTTCCTCAGCCATCCGGTGATTTCCGGCTTCATCACCGCGTCCGGCATCCTGATCGCCGCCAGTCAGCTGAAACACATCCTCGGCGTTACGGCCGGCGGCGACACGCTCCTCGAGATGATCATCGCGCTTGCCCGCCTGGCCGCCGAGATCAATCCCTACACCGTCGCCATTGGCGGGGGCGCACTGGCCTTTCTCTATTTCGCGCGCACCCGCCTGAAGCCTCTGCTGATCGGCATCGGCGTCGCGAAGCGCGCAGCCGACCTTGCGACCAAGACGGCGCCGATCCTGGCCGTGGCCGTCACGATCCTGCTCGCCGTCGCCCTCGACCTTGCCGCGAAGGGCGTGGCGCTTGTCGGTTCGATCCCGCAGGGTCTGCCGGCGCTTAGCTTCCCGCAGGTTTCTGTCGAGCTGATCATGACGCTTGCCGCGCCGGCCTTTCTGATCAGCATCATCGGCTTCGTCGAATCCGTCTCCGTTGCCCAGACGCTCGCCTCGAAGCGCCGGCAGAGGATCGTCCCGGACCAGGAACTGATCGGGCTCGGCGTGGCCAACATCGCCGCCGGGCTCTCATCCGGCTATCCGGTGACTGGCGGCTTCGCCCGCTCCGTCGTCAATTTCGATGCCGGTGCCGAGACCCCTGCGGCCGGCGTCTTCACGGCTGTCGGCATCGCCTTCGCCACACTCTTCCTCACCCCGCTGCTCACCAGCCTGCCGCAGGCGACGCTGGCCGCAACCATCATCGTCGCGGTGCTGTCGCTCATCGACTTCAAGGCGATCCGCCATGTCTTCCACTATTCGAAGGCCGACTTCTCCGCCATGGCCGCGACGATCATCGTCACGCTGCTCTGGGGGGTGGAGCCGGGTGTCGTTGCCGGCGTGGCGCTCTCGCTGTTTCTGCACCTCTACCGCACCAGCAAACCGCATATGGCGATTATCGGCCAGGTGCCGGGCACCGAGCACTTTCGCAACGTCGAGCGACACCAGGTTCTGACCGATCCGCAGATCCTGTCGATTCGCGTCGACGAAAGCCTTTATTTCGCCAACAGCCGCTATCTCGAGGATCGTATTGCCGAACTCGTTGCGCAAAGGCCGGACGTCCGCCACGTCGTGCTGATGTGTTCCGCCGTCAACGCCATCGACGCCAGCGCGCTGGAAAGCCTGGAGGAGATCAACCACCGACTCAGGGATGCCGATGTCACCTTCCATCTGACCGAAGTGAAAGGCCCGGTAATGGACCGGCTGGAGCGGGCCGACTTCCTTGACCACCTGACCGGCAGGGTCTTCCTCAGCCAGTTCGAGGCCATAAGTGCGATCCGTAGCGCAAATCCCTGACCCTCACTCGCTCTGCGGCTTTATCCCGAACCCGGTCGCGCGCTGTAACGGCGATGCATTTGCTCTTGGTGCTCTGCCAGCGCAACGGGTAGGCACAGACCTCGCATGCCCGCCCGCGAATCGTTATCGCCGCGGCGGGTGCGACTGGTCTCTCACTGGCTTCGCGGTTCAGAAGGGCCATGCCCGGCGCGACGATCACCATCATCGACGCCAGGAGGGAGCATCACATCCAGTCGGGCTTCACTTTTGACGGGGCTGGTCTCTTGGCAGGTGAAGTCCTCGACTGGAAATCAGCTACGGACTTCGAACGCAGGGCCGCCGGGCATGAGCACCGGACCGGGACAAAATCGGAACAGGTCCACCCGACGGCGTCCATTATACGGTAGTGGGTACTTTCTTCTCCGAAGAACTCCCGGCCGACCGATCAACCTGGACGGTTGCAGGCGTTTTCGCGCGTTCGGCGCCCTTCGTTATAGGGAGAGGAAAACACCGTTAGCATTGGTGGGCGGTCAACTTGCCACCGCCGCTCTTTCATCTCGACGCAGGGTTAGGACTTCCACGCCGTTTCTAGTAACTGCGACTGTGTGCTCAAACTGGGCGGAGAGTTTTCCGTCACTCGTCAAGACGGTCCATCCGTCTTCAGCCGTGATGACCCTACGAGAACCCTGATTAATCATCGGCTCGACGGTAAATACCATGCCTTCGCGCAGCTTGATCCCCATGCCCGGTCGGCCAAAGTTCAACACCTGCGGTTCCTCGTGCATCTCGCGGCCGATGCCATGTCCGCAATATTCACGCACGACAGAACAGCCATTCCTTTTGGCGTGACGCTCGATAGCGAAGCCGATATCGCCCAGATGAGCACCGGGACGGACCTGCATTATGCCTTTCCACATCGCCTCCTGTGCGATGCGTACAAGCCGTCGCGCGGCCGGACGAACATTGCCGACAAGATAGGTTTTGCTGGAATCTGCAATGTAGCCGTTCTTTTCGAGTGTGATATCAAAATTGACGATGTCGCCATCACGAATGATCTCATTTCCGTCGGGAACGCCGTGGCAGACAACGTCGTTGATTGAGCAGTTCAGCACATACTTGAAACCATACTGGCCTTTGCTGGCAGGACGGGCGGCGAGGTCCACGCTGATGAAGCGTTCCACCAGATCGTTGATCTGCAACGTTGACATGCCGACTAAATCTTGCTGATCGAGCATTTCAAAGACGGACGCCAACATCTTGCCCGATATGCGCATGAGCGCCAGTTCATCAGGAGTCTTGACCATGTCAGGCGGCTTCTAGGTCCTTTGGTTGTCGTTCCGCCGCCTCCAGTTGCATTTTGACAATGTCATTGAAAGACAGGGTTGGATTGGCCTCGGCCAGCATGCCGATCTTCATCCAGAATTCGGCCTGCGCGTTGATGGAGCGGCACATGACCGAACTGGCCTTTCGAACCTCATCGTGCAGCGCCTCGTCGATTTTTACGATGCCCATCGCAATCCCCGGCCGAAGCGGGTCTGGAACCGCATCCCCGATCAGGTGCGTGACCAGATCGTCGAGCTGGCGCTGAACGAGCCGGACCTGTCGCCGCGCGAACTGGCGGTCACATTCACCGACACGAAGGGCTATTTCGTCTCGGAATCTTCAGTCTATCGCCTGCTCAAGGCGCATGACCTGATCACCAGCCCGGCCTTCATCGTCATCAAGGCTGCCGACGAGTTCCATGACAAGACGACAGCGCCGAACCAACTGTGGCAGACCGACTTCACCTATCTGAAGGTCATCGGCTGGGGCTGGTTCTATCTGTCGACTGTGCTCGACGACTTCTCACGATACATCATTGCCTGGAAGCTATGCACCACGATGAAGGCCGGGGACGTCACCGACACGCTGACCCTGGCGCTGCAGGCGTCGGGCTGCGACAGCGCAAAGGTTGCGCAGCGGCCGCGGTTGCTCTCTGACAATGGCCCGTCATATGTCTCGAGCGACCTTGCCGAATGGCTATCCGACAACGGCATGGATCACACGCGCGGTGCACCCTGCCATCCCCAGACCCAGGGCAAGATCGAGCGCTGGCACCAGACGTTGAAGAACCGCATCCTGCTCGAAAACTACTTTCTGCCGGGCGATCTCGAACGGCAGATTGCCGGCTTCGTCGATCATTACAACCACCGTCGCTACCACGAGAGCATCAGCAATCTCACCCCAGCCGGTGTCTACTTCGGGCGTGGCGACATCATCATGATGCAAAGGGAAAGGATCAAACGCGAAACAATCACACAACGCCGCTTGCTTCACCGAGAGGCGGCAGCATAAAATGATAACCCTGATGAACCAGAGCCTCCGTTAGCTCAAACAGCCTGTTGTCCCAAAAAACCTGACGACGGACACTTCAGGAGATGCATCTTCATCAGCGGGCGACTGATGCCTGCTTCCTTTGCCAACTGGCTGACGAAGGCGCGACGACCGTCCGCGAGGTTGGAAATAATCCAAAGTCGGACTGGATGTGCCAAAGCCTGGAGTTGTGAGAGCAATGTGGTCTCGTTGCCGGTCAAGCCGATCTCCTTTGAGTCAAGAAAAACTTACACGAAAGAAAATATTTACGCAATGGGTGGAATTTCCTCTTGTTGTGCGCATCCTTCGCCACCTCTGAGCAGCGACAATGAGTGCTCAGGCAGGAGGGGTCACGTTATCGCATCGAGGTGAGGTCCAGGCCTGATGATCAGCCCTCAAGGCTGTGTTGCACAAATCAGGTGATGAATTCCTCTCGTGAATCCAGCGTGATAGCTGGGTGGCATGAGCAGAGCGATACCGCCACCGTCAGGGCCAAGAACTTGCGAGCCTATAACGAAGCACTGAAGCGCCGAGGCTCGCTGACTATCTGGTTCGATCCCATCATGACCTGGGAAGCCGCACCTACCGGCAAGCGCGGGCCGCCGCGGGACTACGACGGCACGGCCATACAGACCTGCCTGACGATGAAAGTGCTGTTCGGGATGGCGCTGCGGCAAACCACAGGGCTCTCCGACTCCGGTAGGACCGGTCTTGAAGATGATACCTAAAGGATCATGGGACGGGGTCATTCAGCCCTGAGGCTGATTCGAACAACAATGATCGCCTGGGACTTGAAATACGAAACTTATAAAGTTACATGATGGCGACCTGTCGAGAAACGCGATACTCTGTCAAGAGGCGCGATACTTGGAGAATGCTTCTATGAAACTCTACGAGATGGAATTCGGAGTCTATCCACGTCGTGTCAGCATTTACCTTGCCGAGAAAGGCATAACAGATGTCGAACGTTCGCCCTTCGACCTGAGCCAGGGCTGGCCGCCGAAAGACATGCCGAAACTGTCGCCGCTGGGCACTGTTCCGATCCTGCAGGTCGATCAGGACATCATCATCCGATCATCAATTGCGATCCTCGAGTATCTCGAGGAACGCTATCCGACGCCTCCCATGATCGGGAGCACGTTGGCCGAAAAGGCACGCACGCGGGAATTCGTCGCCCTCGCAGACGAGGCGACCACCATGTTCAGCTTCTGGGTTCGCAAGGCCAGCCCGCTCTTCACTGGCCGGGAGGAGCTCAATCGCGATGCGGCTCGGCTTGGCGCAGAATGGTATTATCGCCGGCTCCGCGAAATCGATATGCTGATGTCTGAGAAGGAAGGTGAATTCCTCGTTGGAAATTCTCCTACTATCGCAGATTGCATCACCTACTCGACGGTTCAGTTTGCTCACGACCTGTATGATGTACCCTATCCCGAAGATGCGCCGCGTCTCATGGATTGGTTCCATCGGTTCGCAGCCCGTCCGAGCGCGACAAGCGTGCCCTTTCCGGCCGATCTTCGGGCCGCGACGCAGGGCTTGCCCGCACTGACTTGGGCAGATTATAATTTGAACGTCGTGTGCCCGGGTTCCGGCTCAGTGACCGCGAGTGCTTGCGATACCCGCTAGTGCTACGATACCATCGTGGATAGTGGTGCGCGCTGTCATTCTGCCCCGCAAGAACGCCAATTGCAGATGGTCGGGACAAATTTATTACTAACTCGGCCGACGGGGTGGGAATGGTGCCTCGTTTCGTTTGTGGTCCTGTGCCGTCGGCTGTTCCCGCATAAGGTCCGCAGTTGGTGGACTCGTGTTGCATCCTTCGATATGGTTACGACCAATGACGTTTCCTCGACTGAGATCCAAGGTCGCGCGGATTCGGGAAGATGGCGATGACCTTCATCGCAGCTTTGGAGGAACAGTTGTCGTTTGCTGGCGCTCTTCGGAGCGAGCGAACGTCAGCGCGATTCATTGCTTCTGTATGGGCTCGATAGCCGCGCGTTCGGATAGTGAATAGAGTAGTGCGACAACGGGCAGAGCGAATCCGATCCATGAAGTGAATGTCCAGCCACCTTGGGCATAATCCCACCCTCCAACTGCCGAGCCAACAGCACTGCCAACAAAGAAAGTCGCCATGTAAAGTCCGTTAAGGCGGTTGCGGAACTCCGCGCCAAGGGCAAAGATGGCTCTTTGGCCCAATGTCATGTTTGCAGAGACGCCGAAGTCCAGAAGAATTTTGCCGATCGCCTGATCGATGCCGTCGTGGAGGCCGGAATGGTCCTTGTTGATGCGCGACAACCACTTTGTCCGGCGCCGCAGATCGCGGATGTCCGAGCAGCTGATCCTGGCATTTACCATGGCCCGTGGTCCTCATCCCATCCGGTATCCGAGCAAATGCGTTCAAACTCATTTGCGAGGTCGGATAACCGCACTGAACCGAGCCGCTTAAGCAGGAGGTCTTCCGCGCTCTGAAGGGCATCATCAATCGCGGCGTTGACGACTCTTTCGACCGCACAGTGCGGGTTGTTGCCCATGTTTCCTATGGCGAAGATCTTTGGGCGGCCGATGGCGTTGTGTATGTCGAGCAAGGTAATTTCAGTCAGGTTTCTCGCAAGCGACCAACCGCCACCGTGCCCTTTTTCCGAACGCACATAACCCGCACGCCGCAAACCGCCCATCGTCCGTCGAACCAACACAGAGTTGGTATCGAGCATTTTAGCGATCTGCTCAGAGGTAAGCGGGGCATCGTGCCGTGCCATGTGCAAGAGCACATGCAGCATTCTTGATAATCGACTGTCTGTTCTCAACGGCGCTCCATCTCCTTTCAGAATCTCCTATCTGAACATAACTGCTGGGGCGTTCTCTGTCGCCCTGCATTGAATGCCCTACGGTTGATCCGAGGGGATGCGAACATCTTTCAGAGTTGACGAACACGGGCAAGTCATGTATCTCTAAAAGATACATAAAGGAGGCGCTTATGGAGTTTGATGTCATCGTAGTCGGCGGCAGCTTCGCAGGGCAGGCAGCTGCGCTGCAACTGGGGCGCGCCAGACTGCGTACCTTGCTCGTTGACGCCGGCAGTCCCCGCAACCGTTTCGCACGCACTTCCCATGGCTTTCTTGGGCAGGATGGCGTGCCGCCATCGGTCATCATCTCGACTGCGCGCCGTCAACTGGCAACCTACGCGACAGTGGAGGTTCGTGAGGGAGAGGTTGTGGACGCAGCTATTACCGAAATGGGCTTTCGTGTGTCGTTGGCTGATGGGAGGGAAGAGAGGGCGAAGCGTCTAATCCTCGCAATCGGTGTCCGCGACATTCTTCCTGATCTGGCGGGTGTCGAAGAGCGTTGGGGCGTCAGTGTTCTCCACTGCCCCTATTGTCACGGCTATGAGTTGAACCAACGGCCTTTGGGGGTGCTGGCCCGCGATCAAATGGCGTTTCATCAGGCAATGCTTGTGCAGGATTGGGGAACAACGACCCTTTTCACTCAGGGTCTGTTTAGCCCGACGTCAGAGCAAGTGGTAGCGCTGTCCAGTCGTGGCGTGAAGGTCGAGCATACCCCGATTGTAGGGCTCGTCGGCAATGCACCAACGCTTGACGGGGTTCGCCTCGCTGACGGCAGAACAATAGAATTGTCCGCACTTTTCACCCTTCCGCAAACGGTCCCGGCCAGCGATCTGGCAGAGAGGCTGGGGTGCCTCTTTGAGGACGGGCCGACTGGACCAATCATCAGTACTGATGAACGGCGTCAGACGTCCGTACCCGGTGTTTTCGCGGCTGGAGACGCAGCTAGCCCCATGCCGCAGGCGACACTCGCAGCAGCTGCAGGCGTCATCGCGGCCGGGAGCGCTCATCAGTCCATTATTTTTGCTGGTGCTGAGGCAGGGCGAAAATGATTCCAAAAGGGTGGCAGAAAACAGGGAATACAAACAAACCTGGGTATTTCAACGCCGGAGATCAGGGGGCACTATCCGTCATTTCTGACCTTGTCCGTATTTATCATAAATGAAACAAGTTATTCTCCGGCGCTTTCGGATTGCGACTGTGGTAATGCGCCTAATTGCGTTGAGTCCAGCAGACTTTATCTCCGCTCATGGGTGTACGGAGGGTCTCGATGCCAAACGCCAGCTTAAGGAACTTGGCAATGTGGCAGATCCAGCCACGCAGCTTGTTTTCCTCAAGCCATGCTCTGTCTTCTTTCCCAGGTTTCGCCCGGTTTTATGAGTGCGGGTGCAGTCGATGAAACGCACATCCGGCAGGACGTCTCAGAGGGGCGAAACCAAGTATACTATCAACACCAGAATTCCTCTCGTTTCCCTGCGCCAGGCACTTGCGGTCGCCGAGTATCTTAGCTTCCGTCACGCTGCCAGCGCGCTCGGCGTAACGCAATCGAGCGTCAGCGCCCGTATCAAGGCGTGTCCGACATCAACGCCCATGAGACCAAATTGTATTAATTGAGAAGAGAGGGTTTTCGGCTCATCATAGCTTTATCAAA